>CBDUNP010000105.1:0-9406 GCA_965368605.1 uncultured bacterium
GGCGGTGTCCCAGTCCAGCAGTTTCTCGCCCTTGCCGTTGGGGATCAGGAACATCGCCAACACTGCGAGCAGTGCGACACTGCTGTCGTGCGCGTTGGTCATGCCGGTCAGTTCGCTCCACCCGCCGAAGGGCTCCTTGCGCGTGATCCAGAGCAGCGCGGTGATCGCGAACACCGCGAGGGTGCGCACTTCCTCGGTACGCCATCGGCCGACCTCCGGCAGTTCCAGTGAATGCGCGGTCTTGAGCCCACGCGTCAGCCACAGCCAGGTGATCGGGACCATCACAAACGTGATCGGCAGCGTCCAACTCATCCAGCTTAAAAATGAAGGTTCTTCCCCTGTGAGCTGTGTGTACTGGTCGATGAAGACGAGGTTCGGCGGCGTCCCGATCGGGGTCGCGATCCCCCCGAGGCTCGCCGCGTACGCGACGCCCAGCAGCAGCCCGATCCGCAGCCTGTGGTTATCGGTTTTCTCAACGACCGCCAGCACGATCGGCAGCAGCATCAGCGTCGTCGCGGCGTTGGAGATCCACATGCTCAGGAAGGCCGAGGCGCACATAAACCCAAAGACCAGCCGGCGGGGGCTGCGCCCGCCCAGCGTGCGCACCATGGTCAGCGCGATCCGTCGGTGTGCGCCGCTGCGCTCCATCGCGGTGGATAGAATGAACCCGCCGAGCATCAGCAGAATAAGCTTGTCGCCGTAGGCCGCGCCCAGCTGCGTGTAATCCAGCACCCCGGTCAGCGGCAGCATGGTCAGCGGGATCAGCGAGGTCGCCGGGATCGGGATCGGCTCGAAGATCCACCAGATCGCGGTGATCGCCGTGATCCCCGCCGTCCAGGCGATCTCGGGCGCGTACCCGTTTTGATATAGACCCAGCCCCAGGGCCAAAGCGATCATTGGCCCGACAAACAATGCCCAGTTCTTCATCTTGAATCCGATATGACGATTGAATCAGGAAAGTCGACAAACAGTCAGCGAATCACGATCGTTGTCGGCAAGGGGTCGCTACTGATGTTTCAGCAGGTGCCGCGTCGCATACGACGCCATATTCGTGTTGCTGTGGCCGACGTCCTGAATGATGTCGAGCTTCCACTTCAGGTCCGCGCCCTCCCGGTCCGCCGCGACCAGGGCGTCCTTGAAAAACCCAAGCCCCCGTGCGAACACACTGGGCCCCTGACGACGGGCGTTATCGCTGTTGCTTAACTCATTCTTGCGGGGCCCGGTGTCTCGGTCCGCCAGCATGATCACAAGCCGTGCGTCGAGCCATCTTGCCAGGCCGTCATTTGGCACCGGGGCGCCCGATAGCCCAAACGGGTAAGCCTCGCTGGAGGTCGGCATCGTAAAGAAGGCGGCGTTGGCAGACACCGCAACATCGAAACGCGCATCCGGGTTAAATAACACGAACCGGTGCACAAACCCGCCGCCCGCAGAGTGGCCGTACAGCCCGTAGGTGTCTTGCCGTGAACCAAAGCGATCCTTAAAGTCGTCGAACATCGGTTCAATCGCGGAGAAAATCCGCGTCGAGACCGGGCGTTCAACGCCATCCGGCCCGAGCACGCCCCCGGCGTTGTAATCCCACTCCGTGGGGAAGTTGTCCTTCGACCCCTCGATCGTCAACACAATAAACTTGTTCGCCATCGCCAGATGGTGCCACTGATCGCGGTAGTCGTCCGCGTTTCGCCGTGCGCCGGGCACCACAATCACGATGCGCGTGTCCGCATCCGACTCCGGCGGGACGCTGTAGAAGATGCGCAGCGGTGTGCCTTCCCACGCATCGAAGGTGTACACCCCCTTGGCGTCCCAGGTCTGTGCCCACGCTGTTGAGGTGATCACAGCGTTCACCGCAACGAGCACGGCAATCACAAGCGTCAGCGGGGTTAAACGATAGTGGGTGTTATTCAACATGGCCTGGTGATTCCTGATGGATGACAATGAATGTTCAAAGATAGATCACAGTATGTTCGATCCGGTTTTACGCTTACACGCCAACGCTAACGCCGACGCCCCGACAACAAGCCACACACCCGGCTCCGGCACGGAAGCCGTCTCGGGCAACCCCGGCGGGGTCCCGGCATTCCAATGGCCCAGCACCGTGTTCAGGTCGTCGATCCCGACAAACCCATCGCCCGACGGGTCCGCCAGCGGATCGGCCGGAGGCACGCTCTGGTTCCACGCGCCCAGCACGATATTCAAATCATTGATCCCGACAAACCCATCGAGATCCAGGTCCCCCGTGAGCGAGGGCGTCACCCCGGCGGCCGCATCAGCGATGAGCGTCAGCTCGTGACCATCCGCCGTGGACAGGTTCAGGTCAGACAGCATCGTGTTCAACGAACCGGACAGATAAAGATCGTGCGTGTCGTCCTGGTAGATCGTCGAATAGATCACGAGGCTGCTAAGCAGTCGGCCCCGAGCGTTCATGTGTGAATCATCATTGAGGTGAAGGTCGTCATACCCGCTGTCTTCCCAGGCATCCCCGACCGGCGCGATCCGTGCACGGGGCGTACCAATTAATGTGTCGATATCGCCCGCCGATAGCTGATACCCGCTGCGCAGCTCGCTCTGCATCTGCGCCGGCCCGCCGGGGAAGTAACCGGTGACGGGGTGATAAAAATCATGGTCACTTAACTCACGCGCCCAGGTCTGGAACATAACCGGGACCGCAAGAGGGCTGTGGATCGCGACGTTGGTGAATAGGTCGACCGCAGCGGTGCGGTGGTTGGCCACGTCGCCGCTTGGGTGCGACACCGTCGGGCGCGTGGATTGATCCTGCATGACCACATAGTCCCACTGCTGCCCGCCGGCGAGCCCCGTGCTGATGATCGCGGTGTTGTTGCTGTTGTGCCAGGCCAGGCTTTTGCCGCTCTCCGTTGCATTGACGGCCGTGGGCGCCGGCTCACCCGCCGCGGTGGCAAGGTCAACGATGAAGTCAGGGACCGCGGGCAAATACAGGCTGCCACCATTGATCGTCCGGTCGTCCGTGTAGCTGTTCCCGTAGAACAGGATATTCAGCGACGCATGAGCCGTGCTTGAAAGAAGCGTCATCACAGCCAAAGCAATCATCGCGAATCGGTGGATAGGAAAATCCAAACGTGAACACTCCGTGCATCAGACGCGACGGCAAAAGGGTCGCGATAGTCTAACCGCAATCAGCATGATGTAAGCGGGCATCCGGCCGTTAAGCCGGTGCCCGCGAGAGTAAGTCTTCCAACCAGATCGTCACGCCCTTCGCCACATCAAGGCGACACCGCCCAGGCCAAGCAACGCAAGGCTGGCCGGCTCGGGGACGTTCGCGCCGTCGGTGGGGGGCGTGCCCGCGTTCCAGTTGCCCAGCACGGTGTTCAGGTCGTCGATGCCGACGAACCCGTCACCGGAAGGGTCTGCCAACGGGTTAGCGGGTGGCACGTTCTGGTTCCATGCGCCCAGGACAATGTTAAGGTCGTTGATGCCGACAAACCCGTCACCGTCCAGGTCGCCGACCAATGGCCCGCCGGTGCCGGTCACGAGGATCTCGTCGATCAGGAAGGTGTCGTCAGCGAAGTTGCCATCGAAGGCCAGCCGCAGGTGATACCCGCTGCGTTTCTGGTCCGGGTCGAACGGCCCGGGGCACCCACCGGAGCAGGTGTCGATCGGCTCTTCGCGGATGTCGCCGGGGATGCCGCCGGTGAACAGCGCGACCGGGGCGCTCACGCCGTCAAGGATCTGGTAATCCAGGCGGAACGTGTCGGTGATCTCGTCGAGCGTGATCGAAACACTCAGCGGCGCGGTGGAGACAAGCCCCGCGACCTGCACGCCGGCCGCCATCTCGACCGGTGCGATCCCGGTGACATTGCCATTGCCCGCGGTGTCGGCTCGCAGTTCCAAACCAAACGGGCTGCGCGTGATCTGCACTTGTGCGGAGGCGTTGGTCGATGACTCGTGCCCGAAACCAAAGCGGATCTGCTCCGGGTCGTTGCCCGAACCGATCGGGTTGCTGAAGTCCCACGAGTCGATGATGATCGTCGCGGTGCCGGAGTCGAAGCCGCCGGCCAGGCCGTTGACCGGCGTGTTCAAACTCATCCGGCCGTTGTCCAGCGTGTTGCTGTTGTGCGCCACGCTGAGCAGGCCCGACCCGGTGGTCGTCACCGCGTCCAGGCGCGTCCCCGGCGCGGTCCAACCGGACGACCCGCCGAAGCCCAGGAAACGGTGGCCGTTGCCCGTGTTGTCGACCGTGCTCGGTGTTTCAAAGATGCCGTCACCGTCGGGGAAACCATTGAGGTCCAGGTCGTCCGGCGGATCAAGGTCGAAACTGGCGATGGACGTGCCCGCCACGTCATCAAAGGTCATCTGCACCAGCGTCGTCTGGGCGTCGGCGACAGCAGGCATCGCCAGCATGGCGGCCGCCACGGCACACAAGCCTAACGTGCGGCCCTTGGGTGCATTTATCATCGTGCCTAAAGTGTTCTCTATCATCGCGTGCTTCCTCCAGGTGTTAATTACTTCGTCTGCTTTGATGTCAGGTTATTTCACGTCTTCAGTAATGGGTTCAGCCTAATTGTTTGCCGGGAGATCGCTCAGGGGACGCATCTCGGTGTGGCCGTCAAAGAAGCTGTAGTTCCTGCCGTTGCCGCCGGAGTGGGGCGGGGGGATTTCTTTCTGCTCGGTGACAGCCTTCGGACTGTTCGGCCCGCCACGCAGGCTGTTGTAGTTTTCGCCGTCGATATCCCCGAGCATCCAGATCGCCGACAGCCCCCGTTCCGAAGTGACGTTCGGATCGGTCACGGTCGGGTCGACGCCGCTGCCCTGGATCGCGTCCATGTGCTTGGCCCGGCGTTGTTTCTCTGTCGCCGCGTTTGAGGCGCGACCAAAGTAATAGCTCGGCTCCGTGCTCGATTGATTATTCAGGATGTAAGCAAGCGGCACCTCGGTCGACTCGGCCCCCCAGGTGTCTTCGTTACTCGGGCAGGCCCAGATGTCATCCTGAACCTCCTCAATCGTGTGGAGCTGGCCGTTGAGCATGTCCTTGGCGATCTTCCCGGTGTTTGACCCCCCGATGTAGGAATCCAGAAAGTAGGCCAGGTTCTCATCCCAATAAGCGATACGCCCGGTGTTCACCGCCCCGTTGTCGTGGAACAGCATCGACTTGGGGTACTCGATCGCCCGCCGGTTCGGACCCGGCAGGCTGTTGTTGTCGTCGTTGTACATCACCACAGCCAGGCCGATCTGCCGCATGTTGCTGGCGCACTTGATCTGCTGCGCCGTCCGCCGCGCCGCGCCCAGCGCCGGCAGCAGGATGCCGACCAGCAACGCGATAATCGAGATCACGACCAGCAGCTCGATCAGTGTGAAAGCACGGTGTCCGCCGGGGACGTGGGTGCGCACGAGTGGATACACAGTTTCTGTCATAGAATATAGACTCCGATCCATGGTTGATATGGCCCGCCAAGTAATCTGCCCGAATGGGGGGCAGGCATCGAGTCCACCAGGGATAAGGCAAAGTCTTCGGCTCCACCTTACCTCAGCACCCGAAAGCACGGGCAGCATAGACAACGCAAAGTTAGAGCTGGGTGAGAACTCAGAATCCGGTTAATTCTGTCAATATCCGCCTGGAATATGATAAACTGCGTTGTTGTATATTGCGACCATAATCCGGCTCGATAAAATTAGGTCGATTCTCATCTGATTCTCATCCTGGGGTTGCTTTACTGATCCACTGGAATCATTGTTTTTTGTACCTTTGGGCGCGAGTTCAAGGTAAAATGCGGTACCGTTCCGCGCCGGTCGGCTTGAGGGTACATGCGCTGAGTCTGTGCTTGGTTGTGAGAGATGAATTATGCGCGCGCTTGTCATAGAAGATTACAACCCGTTGCTGACGTCGGTCACAGCGGCTCTGGTCGAAGAAGGCTGGGCCGTGGATAGCGCCGACGACGGCACCGAAGGGCTGTGGTTCGCCCAGGGCACCGACTACGACGCGATCATCCTGGACCTGATGCTCCCGGGGATTTCAGGGCTCGAACTGCTCCAGCGCCTGCGCAAAGGCGGCAGCGACTCGCCGGTCTTGATCCTCACCGCACGCACCGAAGTCAGCGACCGCATCGCCGGGCTGGATAGCGGCGCAGACGATTACCTCACCAAGCCTTTTGTCATGGCCGAGCTCCTGGCAAGGGTGCGGGCACTGGCCAGACGCCGCGGGTCCACCCGCAACCCGGTCCTTGTGATCGGCGACATGGAACTGGATACCGCGACCCGCACGGTCCGCCGGGCCGGCCGTGATGTCGAACTCAGCCCCCGCGAGTACATGCTCCTTCGCTTCCTGGCGGACAGGCCCGAGGAGGTCGTGTCACGCGACGATATCTGGGAACACGTCTACGACTTTAACTCCGACTGCCAGAGCAACGTCGTCGATGTCTACATCGGCTACCTGCGCAAGAAGCTCGAAGCCGAGGGGGAATCACGGATCATTCACACACGGCGGGGGCACGGCTACTACATCGCCGATCAGCCCACCGAAATCGAGGAGCAGCAAGCGTGCTGAAATCTCTACGCGCCAGACTCGTGCTGGGTTTTCTTGGGGCCACCCTGATCCTGTTCTGCGGTGCAGGCGCTGCCGTGCACATGCAGCTCAGCCGCGGCCTTTACCAACAGTTTGATAACGACCTGCTCAAGCAGGCGCAGTCCCTGGCCAAACTCAGCGAGCAGTACCAGGGCGGCATGTCGTTCAAGTGGGAAGACTTCGACCCGCAGATGACCATGAGCGAAGACCCTCAGGACGGCAAGGGGTACATCTTCCTCTTACGCTCCGGCGACGGCCGAAGCAACTACTCAACCGACGCATTCGGCGGTGTGTATCCCGCGGTTGAACTGCCCCGGGGCCGCGTCATCCATCGGGATATCGACCTGCCCGACGGGACACACGCCCGGTATGTCAGCTTTGAGTTTCTTCCACCGATCGACGACGAGTTGGACTGCCCCAACCCCCAGACCGCCACGATCGCCGTGGCACGCCGGACGATCGATATCCAGTCGCAGATGAGTCGCATCCTCTGGACGTTGTTGGTGGCCGGTGGCGGGGCGATGCTGCTGGCCCTGCTGATCACGCTCTGGTTTGTCGGCCACAGCCTGCGCACGCTCGGCCCGGTACTCAGCCAACTCAACGGGTTAGGGGAGGGGGACCTCAGCCGCCGAGTCCAGGGCCAGACCCTGCCGACCGAACTCAAGCCCCTGATCGGTTCGATCAATCAACTGCTGGCCGGCCTGGAATCGCGCATACGACGCGAACGCCGGTTCATCGCCGACGCCGCGCACGAGTTCAGAACCCCCATCGCCGGCGCCCGCGCCAACCTCGAACTCCTAACCCTCCAGCGCGTCGCCGGCGGCCTGTCCGGGTCTGATGAGATCCGGACCTGCCTGGGCTCGATCGACCAACTCAAACTCGTCTGCGATCGCTTGATGCTGCTGGCAGGCCTCGAGGACGGACGGCACAGCATCGAGTGGCAGGAAGTCGACCTTCTGGAGTTCGTTGAATCGACCGCCCACGCCTTCGAAAAGATCGGCGAGCGGGCCGGCGTCACGATCAAGTGGACCTCCCGACACACCGCCATGGTCAAGACCGATCCGGTCCTGTTGAATATGATCGTGTCGAACCTCCTGGATAATGCGTCGTCTTACTCCTCACCAAACACCCCGATCGAGGTGGCGACGTGCGTCGATGATGGTGAGTTCTCACTGACGATCCGCAACACCGTCCCCAACGGCGTGGAGATCGACGGCGAGCAGGCCGTCGAACCTTTCTGGCGCGCCGACGAGGCCCGCGTCTTCGGACGACGACACACCGGGCTTGGCTTGGCGATCTGCAAGAGCGCCGCGGAAAAGATAGGCGGTGAATTCAGTTGCGGCATGGATGACCATCATCATTTCGTGGTCCAGCTCCGCCAGGCGATTTAATTTCTTGTCGGATATTCCTACGACGCGACAACGGCGATTGTGTGTCGTTTGAGAAGATGATGGGATCGAGAGAATCAATGGGCTAATCAGTATTTTTAGATGAACCCGCTCGGTTGTCAGTCATATTATATAGATATGAAGGCGCCGAGGGCGGCTTCTCATCCAGCTCTCATGGTGGCGATCATAGACTTTACCTGCTGGAGCCGACGGCTTTGGCGACATTTTCATGCCCTGTCATGATCCCCAGCGGGTCTCCGTGCTTTGTGTTTGTTGGGCGGTAGGGCAATATCAAGCGGCCATTCAACGGCCGCCAAAGAAGGAGGAGGAGAATCCATGAAGTGTAACTATGTAATTGGCACTCTCGTTGCGGGCCTGGCTTTGACGTTGGCCATGCCGACAAGCGCATCGACGTTGTTGGTTGACGAACAATTCAGCCACGCCGATGGTTCGCTGGATGGCCTGGTGCCTTCGCCCGGCCCCGGTGGTGCCTGGACGATGCACAGCGGCGGTGCGACCGATGACCTGTTCGTCGCCGGGGGTGCGGCTGTGGTTTCCCAGGACAGCGGGTCATGGGATTCCCACACCAACTTCGCCGCTCTTTCAAGTGGTGTGGTCACCGCCAGCTTCGATATCGTGGTCACGGCCCCCGGCGCGATGACCGGCACCGACTTCGAGTACTTTGCGCACTTCTGGCAGACGGCCAACCCGAATAACTTCCGGTCCCGTACCGACATCGTCGCTCCCGGTACGGCTGGGGGGGATTACTCCATCGGTATCGCAACCCAGAGCAGCACCGCAGAGTTCACGCTGGGCGACCTCGTCGGGTTTAACTTTGGCGATACGGTTTCCGTGGAAATCACCTTTGATATCGATGCAGGCACCAGTACCCTGACCGCGGGTGGCCAGACGATTAGTACCGCGGTCGTTAGCACCGGTCAGATCATCGACGCGTTTGCATTGCGTCAGTCAAACTCATCATCGGATGAAACCATTCTGGTAGACAATCTTATTGTCACACATGTCCCCGAGCCCGCGTCACTGGCGCTGCTTGCGATGGGCGGCCTGGCGCTGGGCCTCCGCCGACGTGCCTGAAGCCGTCAGTAAACACACCAAGTGTTCATTTAAGAACCGTGTCGGCAACCCCGTCACGGTTTTTAATTGGACGTGCTGTAACGATCGAGACAGATCAATCTGCGCGAAAGTATCTCCGACAACATCGGCTGAGCCGGGCATACCTTGTATGCGGTCGTTTTTTTTGGATCTGTGAAGTGGCTTTTCTTCCGCCCTTGCTCCACGTCAATTGGGACCTGGGCCGTGTGTCTCAGGCTCGGGTGGCGGTGGAGGCGATGACGGAGCCATTCCCGCAACGTGTGCCGTGAACTGCTCAGGGGCAAGGTTAGTCAGGCCGCTGTGCGGGTGCACCGCGGCGTGGTCGTTGGCCGTTCCCTCAGACATGCGGGTGGTCTTTCGATACTGACCCGGC
>CBDUNP010000106.1:0-9310 GCA_965368605.1 uncultured bacterium
CTGATCGAACGGGGTGAGTTTGTTTCGATGGCGCAGAAGATCAAGGCCAATCCCCGCGCGGAGCGCCTGCTCGGTGCGCCACATGCGTACCTCTGGGACGCGGGGGCGTTCAGCCACCTGGACGCAACCGACTGGAAAGGGTTCTGCGCGAAGCTGATCAGGGAAGGTGAAGCGGAAACGGACACACTGGGCCGACGGATATGGGAATCGTTTGACGACGAGGCACGCGAGGCGGCAACGCAGATCACGGTAGAGCAATGGCCTTACCAATACCTCAAGTCGATGGTCGCGGCGCAGGTCAGTGCGTATCTGGAAGGCAAGATCCAAGCCATTGAAAACCAACACCCGCGGATGGTCATACTCGGCGCGTTCTGTGAGCATTTTGACGGGCTCGTTCGGCCATACGAGCAGTGGGGCGACGGGATATCAACGAAGCTGTTGGATAAGTTCAAGGACGCGGGGCTGGAGCGGATGAATCTTTGTCTGGGGGACCTGGGCAGCGCCGACATGAAGCCGCAGGCCGCAACACACGCGGCGAAACTTGGATACCTCTTCGGCCCGTACGACTCGTACCATAGCATCCACCGCCCGGACGCGCCCCCGGAGAGCACCTGGGAAACCGCTCAGTTCGGATGGGAACTCTACAACACCGGCGGGGTCGTGAAGGCGGACGGCCGCATGAGCGCCGGGTTCAAGAAAGTCGGGTATCACTTGAGTCCCATAGCGGCCAGGCCTTACGTGGAAGCGCGCGTGGAGACGGTGCTGGGGCGTGTGCCCTTCAACTCGATCTTTGTCGACTGCGACGCCTATGGCCAATTCTTTGATGACTATTCACCCAATCATCCCGCCACCAAACAGGAAGACATGCTCGAACGGCTGGACCGCCTGCGGTGGCTGACCCGCGAGCACGGCTTGGTCGTAGGCAGCGAGGGTGGCAGCGCCTACGCCGCCCCTGCAATCCATTTCGCGCACGGGATGTTCACCCCCGTCATCGGCTGGGGCGATCAAGATCTAAAAGACCGCGAGTCGCCTTATTATCTCGGTGCGTATTACCCACCCACCGGGCCGGCGGTATTTATCAAACAGGCGGTGTTGAAGCCGAGCTACGAGAAGTTTTTCTACGACCCACGGTACCGCCTGCCGTTGTATCAGGTCGTGTTTCACGATTCGGTGATTGCGACGCATCACTGGGGAAACGCGAGCCTGAAGATCAAGGACAAGGCCGACACGGTGGCGCTGCTTGAGCAGCTTTACAACGTGCCGCCGCTGTATCACCTAAACCACGCGGAGTTCAAGAAGCATCGTGAGCATATTGTGAACCATTACGCGTTCTTCTCGCCGTTGCACCGCGAACTGGCTTTGCAGCCGATGACGGGCTTCCGCTGGGTAACGGACGATCGGCTGGTGCAGGAGACCATCTTCGGCGACGGTACACGAATCACCGCCAATTTTGGTGCAGACGTGATATCTGTCGATGGATATGAACTGCCCGCTGGCAGCGCAATCGCGCAGCGGTCGTCAATGGACGCGATCTACTATCACACATCGCCAGACGACAATTAGAGGTAATTTAATGTAGTCGCTGGGAGTATGTCGCGTTGTTATAATCAGGCTAAGCATTTGTGCCCGTGTTCGAACGGGGTTTTGGGGTTCGGTGGGTCCGGTTGAAATCGACAGCGTCCGTGGTCCTGTCTTACTCGGCCCGCTGTCACATGAAAGGGGTTCGCGATGGCAACGAAAGCGCTGGTGTGGGTGTTAATCCTGGGGTCGTTAGGGTTAAGTGTTCTCTACACAATTAAGGTGATGAACGAGGACACGGGCCGTCTGGTTGGGTTCGCGTTTGGTGGTGCCAGTGGATCGACGATCGACATGCACATCGTGGTCCCGCTGGCTGCGCCGATGATCGATGGGCCGCCGCTGGGCGTGGATATGGAGCCGGACTGGCCGCGGTGGATCTCGGATCACTACGACGTCCGCGACGCTTCGGGTAACGCGGTCAGCTTCCGACGCAACATCAACAGCACGGCAATCCGCGAGAGCGAAGTCAAGGGCGGGCTCCCGGATTCGTATCTGATCGGTGAATTGCAGCAGGGCACGAGTTACACGTTTACCTACACACCGATCGTCGGCGAGCCGGAGAAGTACAAGTACGAGTTCGTCGCGCCCAGCGCAAAAGAACCCTTCAGCCGAAAGAACTTCGACCCGGACTATTGAGCCGGAGCGGGTTGAAGGGCCTGCTCGGTATAGCCTCCGGCCGCGCCGTTGCCGGCGCGGGGGTCGTGGGTGCCGACGAATCGACCGTCGTCGGTGACGGCGATCGCCTGGGTGATGCCCAACGAACCGCGTTCCTCGATGGTGTGCCCCAACGCTTCCAATGCTTTTACGAGCTCGGGGCTCATCGTGTCTTCGACCGCGATCGAGTCTGGCCGCCACTGGTGGTGGATGCGCGGTGCGCCGACCGCATCGGGCAGGGGCATGCCCAGATCGATGTAATTAATAATCCCCAGGACGACTTGAGTGATGATCGTCGGGCCGCCGGCCGCCCCGAGTGTGAGCACGGGTTGGTTGTCTTTGAGGACGAGCGTCGGGCTCATGCTGGACAGTGGGCGTTTGCCGGGCTGGACGCTGTTGGCTTCGGCACCAAGCAGGCCGAAGAAGTTGGGCACGCCGGGCTGCGCCGAGAAGTCGTCCATCTGGTTATTCATAAAGACGCCGGTGCCTGGGATCAAGACCTTTGACCCGTAGGACGTATTAACGGTGGCGGTGATGGCGACCCAGTTGCCCTCGCTGTCGGCAGCTGCGATGTGGGTGGTGTGTTTGCCGAAGAGGTTGGTCTCCGCGCCCGGCGGGGTGCCGTGCGTCTCAACGGGCGTGGCCTTGCTGATATCAATCTGATCGGCGAGCTGCTTGGCGTACTCGGCGTCAGCCAGCCCACGGGGCACCTTCGCGAAGTCGGGGTCACCCAGCCAGTGGGCCCGGTCCGCGAAGGCGCGTTTCATGGCCTCGGCGATCAGGTGCGTGCGTGTGGTGTCGTCTGCTTCGGCAAGATCAAAATGTTCCAGGATATTGAGTATCTGCGCAACGTGGACGCCCCCGGAGCTCGGCGGGCTGAACCCGATGACCCGGTAGCCGCGGTACTCACTGACAACCGGCTCGCGTTCGGCGACGTAGTAGTTAGCGAAGTCCTCTGCGGTCACCAACCCGCCTTTGTTGGCCATCCAGTTATGGATCGCCTGCGCAAACGGTCCTTTGTAGAAGTAGTCAATACCATCGCGTGCGATCGCGCGGTAGGTCTCCGCAAGGTCCGGCTGCTTGTGCAGGTGGCCGACGGGTAGCGGGTTGCCTTGCTCATCCAGAAGCAATGCGGCGGCTTCGGGGAACTGGGCGATCGTCTCGGCGACCCCTGCGAGTCGGCCGGCAAACGTCTCGTCAATGATGAAGCCACGCTCGGCGATGTCGGCAGCGGGTGAGATCACGTCGGCGAGTGACAGCTTCCCGCCTTGTTTTAACAGTTGATCGTAGACCGCCAGCGAGCCGGGCACGCCGATCGCCAACGCGCCGGTCTGGCTGAGTGTGGGGTCGGCCTGCCCGTCGCGGATGAACATGTCGCGCGTGGCCTTGGCGGGCGCCATCTCCCGGCCGTCCAGCGCGAGGATCGTCCCGTCTGCCAGCCGGATCAGCGCGAAACACCCCCCGCCGATGCCGGAGTTGTGGGTATCGACCACCCCCAGCGTGAGTGCGGCGGCGACCGCGGCGTCGATGGCGTTGCCGCCGCGTTCAAAGGCGTCGACGCCAGCCTGAGTCGCCAATGGGTGGACCGTGGCGACCATCCCGTCCTCAGCGGTCGCGGGCTCGGCCCGGGCGGGGGTCAGGATGCAGGTCAACACGGCCATGACGGTTAATGTGGTCAGCCAGGCGTGTGTCTTCATCAGCTTCATTGGTAGCATCCTTTATGTGTCAGAACCGGGCGGTGCATTCTACTGCCTGTGCCCTGCGGGTTCGACACGCGGCGCGGTCTGTGCATGATAGGGGGAGCATGCGGATCAATGACTTGAAGCAGTTTGGTGTCGCCAATCAGCCGATGATGGCCCGTCAGAGCTACGCGGCCGAGCTGGTGACGGCGTCGACGTTCCCGATGGCGGTAGCGATGCTCGAGGCCGGGGTGATCGGCGTACTGGCGAAAAAGACGTTCCAAGTCAGCGAGTTCGAGCTGGCGACGATCATGGCTGCGCCGATATTCGCGAACCTGACCAGCTTCATGTGGGCGATGCTGGCCCGCGGCAGGCGGAAGGTCCGGTTCATCACGGCAATTCAGACGGCGGTGTTGTTATTTCTTGTTGGGATCTCTTTTCTGCCGACGGTTCGTCCCGGGCCGACGCTGCTGGTGGTCGCGGTCGTGCTGGCGCGTTGCGCCCTGGCTGGGATGGTGACGCTGCGTAGCACCGTCTGGCGGCAGAACTACCCGCAAGCCCTGCGGGCGCAGATCACCGGGCGGTTCACGGTGATGGCGAGCCTGATCATGGCGGCGGGCCCACTGGCGGGATTTTTTATCCAGGACGTGTCGCCAGACAGTTTCCGCTGGTTGTACCGGGCGGTGGCGGTGATCGCGGCGGTCGGGGTGGTCTCGTTTTCGCGTATCCGTTTGCGTGGCGAGCGGTACCTGCTGGCGTTTGAGAAGCAGCCCGCAGCCAAGCCTCAGCCCCGCGGCGAACCGGGCCACGTGTACGCGTTCGAGCCCGGGGCCGAGCCGGTCCAACGCCACACCGTCTGGACAATCCTGCGCGAGGACCACGACTACCGCTGGTACATGGTCTGGCAGTTTGTTGGCGGCATGGCGAACCTCTTGGGCAACTTCGCGCTGATCCGGCTGATCATCCAACTCACCGACGGCATGAATTACGAGTACGCGGTGAGTATCCTGATCACGACGACGATCCCGATGGCGGTCGCGATGATGACCGTACCGATCTGGGCGCGGTATCTGGACGGCGTCCACATCGCGCGGTTCCGGACACGGCAGGGGCTGTTCTGGATCGGAGCGCAGTTCGGGACGTGGCTGGCCGGGCTGACCGGGGTGGTCTGGTGGCTGGGGCTGCCGCGTGTGATCGATGGGGCATCACGCGGCGGGGGGATGCTGGCGTGGAACCTTGGGCACAACGACTTCGCGGATCGGCGGATGGTGCCTTTGTATATGGGGATCCACGTGACGCTGACGGGCGTGCGCGGATTTCTCGCGCCTTACCTCGCGCTGACGCTGCTGTACGGCTGGTCGCCCGACGTCTTGCCAGGCCTGACGATCCCCGGGTTTTCGGGTCTCGGCATCCACGTCTTCCTGGTGACAACCCTGTTGGCCGTGATCGCGGAGATCGGGTTTATCCGGCTGCGCAACAAAGTGGAAAACAACGTTAAGCCGTCGCAGGGTTGAGCCCAGGCTGTGTTGACTTACTTACTTTGTGGGTCAGGCTTGCTGGGTGCACTCTGCGCCGACCGAGTTGAGCAGTTGTCTTGCCGCCTCGACCGCGATGTGGAACGACTCGGCGGCGGACAGGTTCGACAACGACACGTCGCCCGTGCCGTGTACGCCGGTAGCGATCACAGCGTCGGAGTGCGTCAGATGAGGCTCGACGACGCACGGGCCTTGCCAGCCCGCGTCGACAGCGTCTTTGAGGATGGCGGGTGCATCGGTGTCGCCGGTGCCTATGGGGACGTGCTGATTATTGTGTTTCTGATCCTTGAGGTGGAAGCAGTCGGTGGTGTCCTTGAACGCCGCCCAGCACTGTTCGGGTGTCGCGTTGGTGCGCAGGTAGTTGGCGAAGTCGTAGATGAGCTTGAAGGTTTGGCCGTCTCTAAGCTCAGCGATCTTTGCGACGTCGTCGGGGTGGTCGCCAAAGATTTCGCTTTCATTCTCATGGAAGAGGACCATGCCCAGGTCGCCGGCCCGGTCGCGCAGGCGCTTAAGCCGGTCGATGCTTTCTTGTTGCCACCGGGCCTTGTCCAGTCCGGTCTTGTTGTAGTAGCTGAAGATACGGACGTCGGTCGCGCCGAAGATATCTTTCAGCGCGGCGAGGTGTTCGAGTTTCTTGATATCAATCGCCAGGTCGTCGGTGATATCGATCTTCCCGATCGGGGAGCCGTACATATGGACACGGATGCCGGCGGCCTCGTACTGCCGTGCGACCTCTTTGGCCAGATTCAGCGGTAGCTCGGTGATGTTGTGCCCATCGACATTGCGCGGATCGATGTGTGTCAGCCCGGCCTTGAGGCAGGCGGCGATCTGTTCTTGGGTGGTTCCGCCGGCTTCGTCGGCAAAGGCGCTTAGGGTCCAGGGCATGGTGGGGCTCGGTATTTGTGGTTGGCTGGGTTGACGGCGTACTTAAACGCACTTCGCCTGGGTGTTACATATGATCGTTAATAAGAGTTTGAGAGGTCACGGGGGCCGGTGGAACTGTTTTTTTTAACGTGCGTAGACTCGGCGATGAGTTGCTTGAGTCTTTGCTCGTAGGCTTGGGCGTCCAGCGGCATCTCCACGGGTTGGCCGGTGAGAGAGGCGTAGAGCATCGCGTTGCCCAGCTCGACCGAGTGGATGCCTTCCGCGGCGGGCGCGATCAGTTTTTCACCGGTACGGATCGCGTTGATAAAGTTCTCCAATACCTGCTTGTGCTGTCCGCCGTGGCCATCGATGGGGATATCGAGGGTTTCGGTGTTGGGTTTAGCGAAGGCTTCTTTACTGCTGCGCATGAATTCGTCGGCGGGGGTTTCATTCTTGATGAACGTGAACGTGTCGTTCTCAACAACAACCCTGCCACGCTCCCCAGCAACTTCCAGGCGGTTGGTCCCCGGGGCTTCGCCGGTGGAGGAGATAAACGTGCCGGTCGCGCCGTTTTCGTATTCCAGATAGGCGGTGACCTGGTCCTCGACCTCGATGTCGTGTCGCTTGCCGATCCCACAGAACCCCGCGACCTTCGTCGGCATCCCAAACAGCCACTGCATCAGGTCCAGTTGATGCGGGCACTGATTCAGCAGCACGCCGCCGCCCTCGCCGGCCCAGGTCGCACGCCAGCCGCCGCCGGCGTAATAAGCGTCGGTGCGGAACCAGTTGGTGATGATCCAGCTGACACGCACAAGCCCACCGAGCTCGCCGCCGTCGATCATCGCTTTAAGCTTGATGTAGTGCGGATCGGTCCGCTGGTTGAACATCGCGGCGAAGATCAGCTGCTTGTCGGTGTGTGCCGCGATCAACCTTTCGCAGTCGGCCTTATGCACGGAGATGGGTTTCTCGATCAGGACGTGCCTGCCGGCGTTCAGCGCGTCGATGCCGATGGTGGTATGCGCGTAGTGCGGGGTCGCGATCAGGACCGCGTCGCAAACCTCGGCCGCGAGCAACTCTTGATGATTATCAAACCCGGGGCAGTTGTGTGCATCGGCAGCCTTTTTCAAGGCGCCTGGTGTTGTATCGCAGACCGCAGACATAACAACGCCTTCGAGCTCGCCGGCGTGTCGCATGTGCGTGGTCGCCATGCTGCCGGTGCCGATGACACCGAGGCGGACGGGGGGGGATGGATCGCTGATGGCACACCTCCTTCGTGGGAACAGACGCCACAGGATAACGCATGCCGGGCGGAAACGCCGCGTGCTTCAAGTTAATCGATTGAATCTATTGGGTCACGGCCTGGGGTGGAACTTATTCATCACCTGCTTGAGCCGTGTGCGGTCGACGTGGGTGTAGACCTGGGTGGTGGTGATGTCCGAATGGCCGAGCATCTCCTGGACGACGCGCAGGTCGGCCCCGCCGGAGAGCAGGTGGGTCGCGAAGGAGTGGCGAAGCATGTGCGGGTAGATCCCGGTGAGCCCGGCACGCTTGGCGTGACGCTTGACGACCTGCCAGATGACGACGCGGGTCAGGTCGCTGCCGGTCCGTGATAGGAAGACGTTGTTCGTCGGCTTGTCTTCGCGGAGCAGGTCCGGTCGCAGCTTGTTGAGGTATTCCTGCAGGGCATCGAGGGCCGGCTTGCCGACCGGGACGACACGCTCCTTGTTCCCCTTGCCGATCACGTGCGCGACCCCGAGGCTGAAGTGGATCTGGTCGCAGGTCAGGTCGGCGGCCTCGCTGGCACGCAACCCTGAGGCGTACAGCAGCTCCAGCAGGGCGACGTCTCGGAGGTACAACGGATCGGTCGGACGGGGTGCCTCGATCAGCTTCTGGACCTGCTCGGCCCCCATGATGTTCGGCAGACGCTTCCACGCGGCAGGTCGGCTCAGCAGCTCGGCGGGGTTCTTCTGGCTGTAGCCCCTGGCGTCCAGGAACCGTCCAAAAATCCGGATCGTGGCGACATGCCGGACGATCGACGAGACCTCCAGGCCCCGCCCCTCCAAGTGCCTTAGGTGGGCACCGATCCGGTCAAGATTCAGGTCATCCCACTGGTGGTATTTCTGCTGCTGCATCCACCGCCACAGGTCGATCAGGTCCCGGGCATAGGCCTCGAGGGTGGCCTTGGCGAACCCGCACTCGATCCGGCAGTAGCTGAGGAACTCCCGGACCGCAGGCTCCAGGGCGGAGCCCGGCTCGATCCCGGCGAACTTCAACGCCCCGTTGCCGGACGGCGCGTGATGGGAGGTTGAACTGGCTTGGGCCGGATTCAAGGGGTTTACACGCTCCTGATTGGGGTTCCCGGTCCCCGAGGGGGTCGGCGGTCAATGAATGAAGTGGATTGGGCACAAATCGCTGGCTCCGCCGGCCCCAAACCGAACCTGTTAACTATCGACAACCCCGCGCCTCGGCCGTGAATCTACAGCCGGAGACGGTGGTAAGATAGGGCGGCCCTGGTCGGCTTTGGCTTGGGGCTGGGCGATGTAGGGTCGCGGGTACAGGCGGGCCGGGGTGGCCTGGCCTCACCGGCTTGAACCTGAGAGAACCCGGCCTACAATGGCCGATCTCGCCGACGTAGCTCAGTGGTAGAGCTAGGGATTCATAAGCCCTCGGTCGCTGGTTCGAATCCAGCCGTCGGCATTGCCTATTGACCATTTCTGCCGGTTATAACCGCGGTTTATTGATTAAGTAGCCCGGCAGGACTTCCGTTATACAACACGAAATCGTTTGCCCCCAGGCCGCCCGGGCCATCCAAGACCTGGCCCGCCTTGAGCGGCGGCAGACTCCGGCTACAATGCGTGCCTTGCCCGTGGAAGTCCGCCTCGATGCGGCTCCCACGAACCTTTGGAGAGGTGGCCGAGTGGCTGAAGGCAACGGTTTGCTAAATCGTCGTACTGGTTTTGCCGGTACCGCGGGTTCGAATCCCGCCCTCTCCGCTTCTGA
>CBDUNP010000107.1:0-9276 GCA_965368605.1 uncultured bacterium
TAGAGCGCTTCGTTTACACCGAAGAAGTCACTGGTTCGAGTCCAGTATCGCCCATTAAAATCCCTTCTTCAACAAACACTTACTGTAGACACGCGAGACCCTACGCCGGCACCCGAGCAAAGCCTACCCTAGATTTCAGGGTACGCGTGCTCTGGCCGAGTCTGTCCGCGTAAGTAGTTTTTCATCTATGTTGAGGGGTTGCAGCCGGAGTTCGTGTCGGCAGCCCTGGTGTTCGGGTCGGCGATCTACTCCGCGGCTCACACCACAACGAGCAGTTCCTTGCTGGAGTCGTAATACCTCGGCCGTCCAGCTATTGGATGTGCCGCGGACGGAGATCATGCATCGAAGGTCGTCGATCTGATGCTGCCAGTATGGAACGCCATGAAGGCAGGCGTCGACTTCACCAGCCCTTCGCCGATGTCCTGCTCAACCTGTCCCACCCCGAAACCGAGCGACATCACCTGGCAGCCGATCCCTCATGCGCGCCTGCGGGGACTGATCATCGACGCTAAGACCGATGGGTGGTCAACAAAGCCATGAAAGACGCCCAAGCCGCAGTGGAACTGTAGGGCAAGACGAGAAACTGAAAGTTCAAGCCTGGCGCCAAGCGGAGGAAGTGATCCGCGGCGCGGCGGAAGCCAGTGGGTGGGACATCAGGCCCACATGGGAGCACTGACACAAGGTCGTCATATCAAGCCGGCATGATGATCCCGAACGTATGGCCCAGCAACACGTCTAAGAACAAGGGGGACCTACTTGTGCCCAGCGAGGAACCGATCTTCACCGAGTATCAGTGGGAACTATTGGAAGCGCGTTTGGTCTTGCCGCCACGCCAACGAGAGGTCATCCGACACCTCTTCGACGGCATGAGTGATAAGCAGATCGCCGGTGCGCTCGGCATCTCCCTGTCCACCGTGCGATCGCACCTGGGCCGGATCTATGCAAGGTTTGGCCTGCAGGACAGAACCGAACTGGTTCTTCACGTCATACGTGAGTTCATAGCCATGGATGGCATCTTTGATAACGACATCATTCACGACGACAACTGAATGCACCCGTTGTGGATCATGCTTCCAGATGTCATATTCATCGAAGCTTACACCGCAACCCACGGGGACATCTATGATTAACGGGGAATCAACCTTCACAGAAAAACAATGGGAGCGGCTGACCGACCAGCTCCTGCTGCCTCCACGCCAGCAACAGGTAATACGACTCTTGTTAGATGGTCGCAGTGACAGGCAGATCGCAGACGAAATAGGTTTAGCGGTACCTACCGTGCGATCGCACCTGGGTCGGATCTACGCCAAGTTCTCGGTGCAAGACCGTACAGAGCTTGTGATCTACGTGTTCCGCACCTTCATCAATATGAATGGCATAGCCAAAGATGACATAGCTGACGATGGCAACGGAATAGACCCGTTGTGTCACACGTAACCGGTTGTAGTATTCATGTGCGTACAGCTACACGCATAAACGCCCCACATGGCTGTGTCTCGCCAACACGGGGCAACTTGAATCAGCTACTTCGGGGCACTTTCGACATCACCTCGCCGAGCAGTTCGGCATAAGGGGGCAACAAGTTGAATCCAGACCTATCCCAGCGCTATCGCTGCGCGCGTACCACGCCTTTCATGGCACGGCTTCTTGCGCTACTCACACTTGCGGTGATACCCTCGCATGTTCAGGCCTTGACCTCCTACCACGTGGGCAACAGTCTTACGTGGGACTCCCGCCCCGACTGGGGCCTGCCAACCCTCGCGTCTGACGCCGGCCTGTCGTTAGACACCGGCTACCACATCCGCTGCAACGGCAGCCTCGATCACATCGCAGCTCACCCCACCGATACCTGTGTCAACGCCAACAGCTTCGGGCGTTACACCGAGGCGTTCGCCATCCACACCTGGGACGTGGTGACGCTCCAGCCGTTTTCCAGCACCAGCACACCCAGCACGCCCCGGACCGAGTACGAGGCGATGAAGAGCCTGATCCAACTGGCGCGGCATAACCCGGGCAACCTCGATACCACGTTCTACCTCTACACCGGGTGGATGTCGGCCACCAGCGCCGGCACGGACTTCCATAGCGCCTGGTACGACCCGGCTCTTATCGACCCCGATGTAGACCTGCTCCGCAACGCCGCGTCCTTTCAGTGGGTCTACGACGAGTTGAGGAACGACCCACAGCTTTCCGGGGTGGACCTGCGCATGATCCCCTTTGGTGATGTCCTGGCAGAGATAGACCAACGCATGACGGCAGGGTCCATCCCGGGGTTTGTGGGCGCGGAAGACCTCTACCGCGACGACCTGCATATGAACAATCTCGGCTGGTTCGTGGCCTCAAACACGGTGCTGTCTACGTTGTTTGAGATAGACCCCACGGGCACGCCTACCAACAACGCCTTTGTGCTCGCACCCGGCCAAGTCGAATCCATCGAGATCACGTCTGAGCTTGGGAGCCTCATCCAGGGCGCGGTGTGGGACGTGGTCAGCACACACCCTCACACAGGCGTGCTGCCAGGAGATCTTAATGCCGACGGCTTCGTCGGGATCAACGACCTGAACCTTGTCCTTGGGAGTTGGAACCAGAGCATTCCACCCGCCGACCCGCTTGCCGATCCTTCCGGAGATGGTTTCGTAGGGATCGACGACCTGAACGCCGTGCTGGGGAACTGGAACGCTGGAACACCGCCCACGATCGTGGTCCCCGAACCCGCGGCCCTAGCTTTGCTTGGTGCAGCGGCCTTGTTGTCGCCACGACGTCGTGCCGTCATGTAGGCCATAACAGGTCAGGCGGGATGGCCTTTCACAACTCGGCCGAAGAGTTCCTCCAGGCTTCAGGCCCGCAACCATTCCTCTGGCGCTTCTTGGGTGATGTGGGTGGCTTCGCTCATGTTTAGCCAGGTAAATAGCCGCCGTATAGTGATACGATAGGACCAACCATGAAAATCGAGTACCTGCCGAACAACCAGGCCCAGCTGGTGCTGGACAACGGGCGATTCAGGACCAAGCCCCAGCCAAGAGAAAAGGTCGAGCGGAACCTGCTAAGGCTGCAGAATCAGCGGAAGATGCTGGAAAAACAGGGCAAGATCAAGCCGCAGCCAAGCCCACCAAAGCCGGATACCAGCGACGGCTGAACGACGCCGTCGGCGCAGATGAGGCATGGTCCACCACGGGGCCGCATGATTCAGGATGGGGCACCCGCATAGCGGCCCGGATCAGGTCCTATGAGTCATGATTTTATCTGGATACTCAGACGGTCGATAGCTACACTAAGGCCTGTGGCCGGGAGTTCATCACCCATGGCAGACGACAAGAACCCGACGCCGTCACCGGAAACCGCAGCTCAGCGATCGGCCCGCGTAGCCGAGAACATGGCCTACGCCCGGCGCCTTCGGGCCATGCTGGGGCACCCGCCCACGGGTCGGATTTTCCAGCCGCCTACCGACAGGCCGCGACCTAAACTGACGCCCGAGCAGCAGAAGCGATTCGACAAGGCCATCGGCAGATCGACTCCGACCGACGATCAATCCCCGTGACAAAGATTGCTTCTCCAGGCGGCTTTATCTTAAGCGCAATAGTGGACCGGTGGAGGAAACAGCACCTCGTTTTCACTGCATCAGTACGGCTATATGGACGTCACACGCCAGCGCAGGTCAGCCGCTCCCCTCACACGGGTGTAGCTGGAATTTGTAGCGGACACAACCGCAGAGCGTCGAGGGGCTTCCCTTTACCAACAACTTCAAGTGGCTGCGATCGAGCATCTCAACGCTGTCCTGGACATCTGGAACGCGGATATCCCCCCGACGAGCAACCCCAACGTCCCCGAACTGGGTGGATTGGGGATTATGGGCAGCTTGGGTGTAATGGTCGTGCGTTCGCGCCGGATCATCCGATCCGTTTGAGCTGTAACCGGCTGTTTTTAAAGCTAATTAGTCACTTTATTCTGGTCTAAAAGGGTGCGGCTTTTTATAATGGAATCGCTCTGGGCGGGGGGCTGTGTCCTGCTGGTGTAATCCGTCAACACCCAGATGAGTTCCTATCCTTGCCCGCTCGGTGGGCCCAAGCGAGGGCGGGTCTATCATGTTTAAATTATGTTCCCGGCGGATCAGCCGCGCCACTTGTGTCGTGTTCGCGTTTTCTCTCGCAGGTCCGCAGGCGCAAGGCTCGATCGTCGTCGATCCGTTTTTTGTGGGGGCCGATGACGTTTCGCCGGTGTACCCGGGCGCGGACCCGTGGAACATCGCGGGCGAGCTGCTCTTGGGCAGCGGTACGTCGGGGCCGGACGGCATCCCGGGCGATATCGGTGTGCTGCGGATCAACGGCGGCAGCGACGTGACCAACACCACGGGCAGGATCGCCGTGGCGGGCGGCTCCGCCGGCACCGTCGATCTCAGCGGCGCAGGCTCGACCTGGACCAGCACGCACAGCCTCTTTGTCGGTGTCGGTCTGGGAAGTAGCGCCACGTTCACCTCCAGCGCCGGCGCCTCGGTGTTCGTGGGTGACGTGGCCCAGGCGGGATCCCAGACGGGCTCGCTCACCGTCAGCGACAGCAGTTCAATCACGAACAACGGCGGGCTGCTGATGGTGCAGAACGGCGGCAGCCTGAACCATTCGGGTATTGCTTACCTGGGCGATGACCCAAACGAATACGGTACGGCCACCGTCACCGGCGCGGGTTCGACCTGGACCAACTCCAGTACAACGATGGTCGGCCGCTTAGGCACCGGTACGCTGAACATCCTGGCCGGTGGCAGGTTATCCGGCCTCGCAAACTACTTGGGCTTTGGCGGGGGCGCGACCGGCACGGCTACGGTCAACGGGACGGGCTCGGCCTTGAATTACTCGAGCTTTATGAGTATCGGCAACAACGGCGCCGGCACACTGCATGTCGAGGCAGGCGGCGCGGTAACCAATACCGACGGTACCATTGGCACCTTTGCAGGTTCGGCCGGCACGGCCACCGTCACCGGCCCGGACTCGACCTGGACCAACACCAGACTCTTTGTGGGGGGATTGAGTAGCGCGATCGGCGGGACGGGATCACTGAATGTGCTAGACAGCGGCCTGGTCGATGTCACCGGCGGCCTGATGCTTATATGGAACACCGGCACCGTCACCCTCAATGGCGGTGCGATCCATGTCAATGGCGATTTTGACAACTCGCTCGGCGGCACACTCAACTTCAACGACGGCACGCTTAAAGTCGCCGGCGGGGCGTTCAAGTCCGGCATGACGGCTTACACGATCAACGGCCCCTCGGCCGTCGAGTTGCCGACCCTTGTCCTGGCTGACGGCGCGACCGCGCCGGGTGTGACCGGCGACTTTGTCGTCGGCAACGGCAATCGCGGTCGGTTAGAGCTGCTCAACGGCTCGACACTCAGCTCAAAGGAGGTTGATCTGGGGCAATCGGCCGGCGGTTTCGGCCAGGCCCTGGTGGACGGTGCCGGTTCCTTATGGAGTTCCTCAAGCGCCAACGCCTTTGCCGTCGGTGAAGACGGGACCGGTGAGCTGACCGTGACCAACGGCGGCGCGGTCAGCACCTCGAACTTCTTCGTCATTGGGCGCGGCGTCACGAGTAACGGGACGGTCGATGTCGGCAGCGGCGGATCAATCAATGCCAACAACACGAACATCGGGGTGGTGATCGGCGAACGCAGTTACGGCGCGATGTATGTCAACGCCGGCGGCTCGGTCACATCGGCGGGCCACGTGCGGATGGGTTCCATCGCCAGCAGCGATGGCTTTCTCACCGTCGCTGGCCCCGGCGCGACGTTCATCGCTAACAAGACCCTGAACGTCGGCGGCTGGGAAGGCGGCAACGGCGGTTCCGGCACGCTCAGCGTGTTCGAGGGCGGACGCGTCGAAGTCGTCGGTCAATTGAACATCTACAACTCCGGCGAGATCGACCTCGACGGCGGCACCCTCGTCGCCAACTCGATCGACCACACCTTTGGCGGCTTCAGATTCCACGGCGGCACGCTCAGCGTCGGCACCTTCACCGGCACACTCGACCAGGACGGTGGCACGCTCGCCCCCGGAAGTTCACCCGGAACCACCACCGTGTCAGCCGACTACAACCTCAACGCCGGCTCCATCGCCATCGAACTCGATGGCCTCACCGCAGGCACCGAGCACGATCAAGTCAGCGTGACCGGTGCGTTGAACCTTGGGGCGACGAGCGTGCTGGACGTGACCCTGATCAACGCATTCACCCCCAACGTCGGCGACAGCTTCGACATCCTGGATTGGGGTTCCATCACCGGCACCTTCAGCACGATCAGCCTGCCGACACTCGGCGGCGGCCTTGGCTGGAACGCCAGCAACTTACTTTTAGACGGCACGCTGTCGGTATTCTCTACGTTTCTTTCCGGCGACCTTAACGGCGACGGGTTCGTCGGCATCGCAGACCTGAATATCGTGCTGGGTGCGTGGAACCAGAGCGTCCCGCCGGGCAACCCGTTGGCCGACCCAAGCGGCGACGGTTTCGTCGGCATTGCCGACCTGAACGTGGTGCTGGGCAACTGGAACGCGAGGACACCGCCCGGATTACCGGCGACACAAGCCAACATCCCAGAGCCCGGGGCACTCATACTATTGGGTTTAGGGATCACTTCGTTCATACACACCCGCCCACGACCCAAGAGCTAGGCTTTGCAGCCCGGCCCCATCAAATCAGCGTTACCCATCTCACTGACACATAGTCGTCAGACCCCATCCATACAGTAACGTCCGTGCCTAGAGGGATAGGCACGCGTTCACCGTTACACGAAAGGGGCCCCGCTATGTCCACCGCCATCGCTGACCGCATCAAGAGTATCCAGCCTGACCAGGCTCAGGGCGAGAGTGGCCTCCGTCTTGTCCCGGTCCTGGGCCCCTCCCATGATGAGCCGGCCTACCGGCTCTTGGAAGACGACATCCTGGACTCGGTGGTGGTGACCGAGATCAACGAAGACGGGTCGGTCCCCGAGCTAAAGGTCACCAACAATCTGAATGAATATGTCCTGCTTATTGATGGTCAGGAACTGATCGGTGCCAAGCAGAACCGGATCCTGAATACCGACGTGCTAATCCCGGCCAAGAAGAGCTTGAACATCCCAGTCAGCTGTGTCGAGCAGGGTCGTTGGGGGTATGGCAGTCAGATCAGGCCGTCTGCGCCTCCGCTACCAGACGCCACGCCGGAAGAACTGGCGACCCACCGGGCCAACCAACAGAAGATCCGTCGAGCCCTGGCGCGCCAGTTCATGGCCGGCAAGTCGGCCTCGTTCTCTACCCGCCGTCGTAAGTCGGGCACCGTCCACAACTCCCTTAAGTCTTGTAATACACACGACGCCGGCCAGGGCCAGGTCTGGGACGAAGTGGAGCAAGAACTTTCATCCGCTGGCGTCAGCAGCTCCACCGGAGCGCTAAGCGATCTATACGCTGCCCGTGAGAAGGAGCTGAGCGACTTCCGCAACAACCTTAGGCTTCCCGACGAGGCGGTCGGGCTGGCGGTCTTCTACGGTGGGAAGTTCCAGGGGCTCGACCTCTTCGACCGGCACGGGACTCTGGCGTACTTCTGGGAATCACTTGTAGACAGCTACGCGTTGTCGTGGCTGAACCGGCGGGCAGGCGAGGTTGAGCAACCCGGTGATGCTGTTGATGAAGGCGCTGTCCTCCGCTCGCTGCTGGATCAGGCGGCCGAATCGGACTGGGAAGATTTCGACTCACCGGGCGAGGGGCGTGACCACCGGCTGGGCACCGACACCCTCACCGGATCCGCACTGGTTATCGATGAGACGATCCCGCTGCACCTGCAGCTATTCAGCGTCGAGCCGGGCAACCAGGACCGTTCGGCCACCCAGCGTGCCCGCCGCCCGCGCATCCACCGGCGGTACGGGACGCGACGCCGCCCTGAAGCAGATTGATACGCGATGACCTCGATCGTCTACATCTTGCCGAACTACAAGGCCCCGACAACTCCGGGGGTGTCGGGGCCTTGTTTATATATAGATCGCGGGTTAAATTGCACGCGACCTGCTTCACCCCCCGGGAGTCCCGTCTTGACCGAGAAATACGGCCGCATCCACCGCCTCTTAAAGATCCTCACCCTGATCCAGTCGGAGACCGGCTGGGACGCCAAGCGCCTGGCTGAGGAGTGCAATACCAGCGAGCGGAACGTCTACCGCGACATGCAGATGCTCCAGGGCGCGGGCATCCCCTACTTCCACGACGAACAGACCAAGGGCTACCGGGTCAGGCGTGACTTCTTCATGCCGCCTGTGGAGCTGACCTTCGAGGAGTCGCTGGCGCTGATCGTGCTTGCCGGCCAGATCGGAGACAAGGAGCAGATCCCGTTCACCAAGGCCGCCGCGCGGGTCGTCGCCAAGGTCCGAGGACAGCTGCCGGATAAGATACGCAAGGAACTGGGTGACCTTGATCAGCACATTGAGGTACAGCTGGCACGGGCTTCCAGTGAAGACGGGATCAAGGACGTGTACGACCATGTCCGCAACGCGATCGCCGACCGGCGTGAGTTAGAATGCTCTTACGAGTCGATCGCCAACCGCGAGCAGGCCGATGAGAGCGATCCGGAGGTGTTTCAATTCCAACCGTACCGCCTGTACTTCGACCAGCGAGCGTGGTACGCCATCGGGCACCACAGCAACCGAGACGAGGTCCGCTGCCTGCGGCTCAGCCGATTTTCACAGATCACGCCGACCGACAAGCCGTATCTGATCCCCGATGACTTCTCAATGGATGAGCGCCGCGGCAACGCCTGGCGGATGATTAAGGGGGAGACCAGCTATAAGGTTGAGCTGCACTTCGACAAATCGTTTGCCGAGACGATCGCCGACACCCACTGGCATGCGACCCAGCAGATCGATTGGCTGGAGGACGAGTCCATCCTGTTCCGGTGTGAAGTGGACGGCCTGGATGAGATCGTGTGGTGGGTGCTGAGCATGGGGCCGCACTGCGTCGTCAAGCAACCTGCTGAACTGATAGACCGAGTCAAGGAACTCGCCGGCAGGACGCTGGCGCATTACGACGGGCATGGACTGATGTCCGCGAAATAGATGACACCGTGGGTTGACTGGATGTAGTCAGCCCGGGAGGCGATAACCCGGACAAGGAGTGACGTGGCCGGCTACAGAGATGCAGCCAGGCCGGGAACTTTGATGGGTGCCAAGGACGAGCCGTCGCCATGAACGCGGAACAATTAAATAACCCTACCGACCCCCAGCGGGCCCTTCGGCGTTGCGTGACACAAACGCTCTGGGACCTGCGTCGCTCAATC
>CBDUNP010000108.1:0-9252 GCA_965368605.1 uncultured bacterium
GGTAGAAGAGCGCAAAGTCGATCATCCTTGCGACGATGGACGCCTTGCCGAAGATGCTCTTGCCGACGCGGTGGACCTCGATGCCGTCAACGGTTTCACGTTTGGGCAGGGCCGCGCCCTTGGAGCCGTAGATTGACCGGGACGCGACGACGGCGACCTCGTGGCCGTTTTTCACCAGGTGCTTGGCCAGGTCGTGCGCGTGCTGGGCGGTCGCGGCGTGGTCGGGGTAGAAGGCTTGGTTGAGCAGGATGATGCGCATGAATGACTGTTTAGATATGGTTAGTTTCGGCCTTGTATCTTCCCGGGCGCTGTATTCTGAGAAGATCGGATAAATCGGTCCATGGCTTGTGGGGCATTGAGTTGTTAGGGCTTATCTTAACTAGCGTTGTGTTAAGGCGGCTGATAAACTGACCGAGTTCCTGTTCTGGGAAGGAAGTATACCACCGCGAGGGTATCTTCAATTTCAAGGGTGTTTATCCATGGTCGATGTGATGATTATCGCCCACAACGAGGCGCTGAACCTGCCGCACTCATTGGCGGCGCTACGGGGCTGGGCCAATAAGGTTTATGTGATTGATTCGGGGTCCACCGACGGGACGCAGGACCTGGCCCGATCGTTCGGCGCGGAGGTGGTTCATCACGACTGGCCGGGGTACGCGGAACAAAAAAACTGGGCGATTGATAACCTGCAGTTCACGTCGGACTGGACGCTGATCCTGGATGCGGACGAGGTCATCCAGGACGACATGAAGCGTGCGATCGAGGAGCTGGTTTCGCGGGATGTTGACGAGGTGCCCGAGTCGGCGTTTAACATCAACCGTTATTTTGTATTTTTGGGCAAGCGGATCCGGCACTGCGGGTACTACCCCAGCTGGAACATCCGGCTTTTTAAGCGTGGCCGAGCCCGCTACGAGCAGCGGGACGTACACGAGCACATGCTGGTGGACGGGCCGATCGGTTTTTTAGAAGGCCACATGGAGCACCACGACCGCCGGGGGCTGGAAGACTACTTCGCCAAGCACAACCGTTACTCGACGCTTGAGGCGAGGGAGATCGTCAAGATCACCGCGGGTGCATCCAAGGCCGGCGCGAAGAGCAGTTTTTTCGCCGACGCCATCACACGCCGCCGATGGATCAAGACCCACGTGTATCCCCGCCTGCCGTTCAAGTGGGCGTTTCGTTTTTTGTATGCGTACGTTGTGCGTCTGGGTTTTTTAGACGGCTTGACCGGGGCCCGTTTCTGCCTGTTTCTGGCGTCTTATGAGCTCATGATTCACCTGAAAATCATCGAGATGCGTCAGCAGGAAGACGGGGCCGAGCGGGGATCAAAACCGGCAGCTTAAGGACGACTCCCCGGGGGGATTTAGAGTACACTGTTTATTAATCTAAAGGCCAACCCCCTCGAAACGGTCCCGCCATGCAAGAAGATTTTTACAACCGTTATTGGTCTCCCGAAGACGCGATCCCGGATCACGACCCGACGACACCGACCCGCGAAGCCAAGCTGAAAGAGGCGCTCGTGGGGCTGGCGCCTAAGTCCAAGGTGCTGGACGTGGGCTGTGGCAAGGGGGGGTTCACGGCGTTCATCGGCCGCCAGGGGTTCGAAGCCAGCGGCACCGACCTTTCGCCCGTAGCCATCGAACGGGCTAAACAGGAACACCCCGACCTGGACTTCAGGGTCCTCGCCATGGACCGCCTTCCCTACGACGACAACGAGTTCGACGCGATCTGGTCAAGCGAAGTCATCGAGCACGTTTTTGATATTCACGAGCACCTCTCTGAAATCAATCGAGTCTTGAAGCCCGGCGGGCGCCTGATTCTGACCACACCGTACCACGGGCGGCTTAAAAACATTTTGATCTCGCTGATCCATTTCGATCGGCACTTCGACCCGGAGGGGTCACATGTGCGGTTCTTTGATAAAGGCGGGATGACACGGTGCCTGACACGGGCGGGATTTTCGGCGGAATCCTGGAGCGGGTTTGGCCGAGTCTGGCCTCTGTGGTTTTCGTGGTTTATCGTATCCAAGAAGACCTCGCCGCCGCATCAGGGCCCCGAGATCACCGGGTGAATCCGGGCGGGGCGTTGGCCGGTGACACGTCGGGAGGCGGTTAGGGCTTTGACAGAATCCAACCATTTTACGGACCGCTACGTCAGCCAGTGGTCGACGCGTGCGAAGATCGGTCGCCTGCTCTGGGCGGTGGTCCAGGCCACGGTTTTCCGTTTATCGCTGCGCCCGATGAATGGCTGGCGTGCGAGCTTGCTGCGGTTGTTCGGGGCCAAGGTGGGCTGCCGTCCGGTGATTCGGCGTACCGCCCAGATCGAGGTCCCCTGGAACCTGGACATGGGCGACCACGCCTGCCTGGGCGATCACTGCATCGTCTACAACCTCGGCAAGATTACGATTAGAGACCGGGCCGTGATCAGCCAGTACGCACACCTGTGTGCCGGATCGCATGATTACACGAACCCCGCGATGCCACTGCTGCGTGATCCGATCGATATCGGTTCGGACGCATGGATAGCGGCTGATGCTTTCGTTGGCCCGGGTGTGACTATTGGGGATCGCACGATTCTCGGTGCAAGGGCCAGCGTATTTAAAGACCTCCCCCCGGACGTTATCGCGGGCGGCAACCCGGCCAAAGTTATCAAATCACGCGAACCCTTCGACGCAAAGCCCGGCACGCCTACGGCCGCGTCTTAGTCACAGAGAGTTACATCAAGTCGCAGTAGTCCCCGCGTTTGGCGGGCTCGTCGAGCATCTTGTCGTGGGCTTGGCGTTCTTCGGAGGAGCTGAACCGTTCGCCGATCTTTTTCGCCGGCACCCCGCCGTGGATCTCGTAGGGGGGGATATCCTTGGTGACGACCGCGCCGGCGGCGACGATCGCGCCCCGCCCGATCCGCGCCCCGGCGATGACGGTGACCTTGTACCCAAGCCAGGCGTCGTCCTCGATGATGGTGGGTTTAAGCTCCGGCCGGTCCGAGAAGATGATCGGGACGCCGGGCTTGTCGAAGCGGTGGTCCCCGCCGAGGATCGCGACGTGGGGCCCGAGCATGACGTATTTCCCGAGGCTGACGCCCGGCCCGATGATGCCGCCCACCCCGATGAAGCTGTAGGCGTCGGCCTTGAGGTCGGAGCTGATCGCCCCGGGACCGCCGATGTAGAAGGTCTTGTGGACGTGCTTGAGCCCGTAGCGGCGACGGCGGTAGGCCATCAGCAACGCACGCCGGGCGTCGTATATCCACTTAATCCCCCTGATTTTGCGTTTAATAGTCTGAATCATCGAGGCGTATCCTGCCCGGTAGGCGTCGTTTCTGGTGGATTATCCTAGCGGTTCGGGTCCGTTGGGAGCCGGGGGGCTGCCGGGGGGCTTCGGGGGTTCTCCGGGGGTATTTTGGGGCTTATTTAGGGTGTTTCGGCCGGATCGGGCGGCTTCATTCGACGTAGCCGGGCGATCCTGTCAAGATACCGCCCCTCCCCGTCGGTCTCGGCGGGTGTGTTGAGATGATGGAGCCCGCGATGACCCCGCCTGAACAGCCCGCAACCCCGACCGCCGGCCAAGACGCCGCGGCGACCGGGGGCTTCCATATCTGGCACTACAACCAGAAGGTCTACCATTACCGCCTGGCGATCTGGGACGGGCTGGCGGAGCTTGGCCGGGGCAATTACACACTCAAGGTGCTCGGCGACACGCCCGAGGGCGGCGGGGCGCACGGCGGGGGCGAACGCGACTACATCGAACACTGTTCGGTCGTCCCCGGCAGGCTCGGCGAACGCTGGGACGGCGCGGAAGAAGCGATCGCCCGCCACAAGCCCGACATCGTCATCTTCAACTCGACCCCGCGTTACCGCTCCTCCTGGACCCTGCCCAAGCTCATCCGAAGCTACGGCGGGGTGCCGATCGCCTGGACCAAGTCCCACAGCTACACCCGCCTGCCCGGGCCGATCCTGCACATGATGAAGAAACGGCTGATGAAGAACTACGACTTCGTCATCGCCTACGGCCAGCAGACCCGTGCCGAATTGCTCGAGCTTGGTGTGCGTGAGGACCAGATCTTTGTCGCTCAGAACACGGTCGACACCCGTCCGATCTTCGAGCGGGAAGACGAGTACCGGAAGATGGCTCGGGAGCTGCGTGAGCAGCACGGGCTGGTGGAGAAGAAGATACTGCTGGATTTGGGCAGGATGGACCCGGCGAAGCGGCACGAGGACGTGATCAACGCCTGGCCGAAGCTGCGCGAGCTGGACCCGGACCTGGTGCTGGTCCTCGTTGGTGGCGGGCCGAACCTGGACGATTACAGAAAACTAGCACAGCAGACCGACCCGGAACGCATTATCGTGACCGGGCGTGTGCCTCTGGGTTATGACTACGCCTGGATCGCCGCATCGGACCTGACGATCCAGTGCGGCGCGGTGGGGCTGGCGATTAATCAGTCGATGGCGTTCGGGACGCCGACGATTATCGCCGACCAGCGGGGGGTGGATGCCGAGCTGATCGAGCACGGCAAGACCGGCTGGCGGTTCAGCGAGGGGGATATCCAGTCGATGATTGACACAGTCGGCCATGTAATATCGGCGGACCAGGAGCGTGAGGCCGTCCTCAAGCGGGCCACCGAGGTCGTCCGGGACGAGGCCAATGTCGATAATATGATCAAGCAGATACACGCATGCCTCCTCGCCGGGTTGGAGCTGAGGCAACGCAGGAGAGGTTCAGGATGAGGATCAGTGTTTTCGGACTCGGTTACGTCGGTGCGGTCAGCTGCGCCTGTCTTGCAAAGCTCGGCCATACGGTGGTCGGCGTCGATGTCGCGGAGGCCAAGGTCGAACGGCTGAACCGTGGCGAGTGTCCGATCATTGAGGACGGCCTGCCCGAGATCGTCACACAGATGCACGCCGAGGGGAAGATCACCGCGACCACCGACGCCGCCAAGGCGATCGAAGAGACCGACGTGGCGCTGGTCTGCGTCGGCACGCCTTCGACACCCTCCGGCGGGGTCAACGCGAAATACCTCGAGGCCGTCTGCAAGCAGATCGGCGAGCTGGTCCGCGACAGCAAGAAAGAGTTCTTCACGGTGCTCAGCCGATCGACCAGCATGCCCGTGGTGCACGACCGGTTGGTTGAGATCCTTGAAGAGAGCGCCGGCTGCAAGATGGGTGAGCGGATCGGTTACGTCTGCCACCCCGAGTTCCTGCGCGAAGGCGCGGCCGTCGCGGACTTCTTCGGCCCACCCAAGATCGTGTTCGGCCCGACCGACGAGAAGTCGGCCGAGGTCTGCAAACAGCTATATCCGGGCATCGAGGCCGAGTCGTTCTTCCTGGACATGCGCGTCGCCGCGATGGTGAAGTACGCCGACAACTGCTACCACGCGGTCAAGGTGACGTTCGCCAACGAGATCGGCGTGATCTGCCGGGAGATGGACATCGACGCGACCAAGGTGATGGAGGTCTTCTGCCAGGACCGCAAGCTGAATATCTCGGCACGCTACCTGCGGCCGGGCATGGCCTACGGCGGGTCGTGTCTGCCCAAGGACCTGCGGGCGATGCTGGATATGTCCCGCCAGACCGCGGCCGCGCTGCCGATGCTTCAGGGCGTCAGTCAGTCCAACGAGGTACAGATCAAGGCGCTGATGAAGCGCATCCTCAGCCCGGACCGGCCTCGCGTCGGACTCATCGGGTTGGCCTTCAAGGAAGGCACCGACGACATCCGCGAGTCTCCCATGGTCGCCATGGTCGAGCAGCTCTGCGGCAAGGGCCACCCGGTCCGCATCTACGACAAACACCTGTCGGTCCAGGCCCTGGTCGGCGCCAACCGCAGCTTCGCGTTGCAGTCGATCCCGCACCTGGCGGAACTGCTGTCTCAGGATTTGCAGGGCGTGATCTCGGACTCCGACGTCGTCCTGGTCAGCCACAAGCTCTCGCCGGAGCAATGGTCGAAGATCAAGTGGCGGGACGGTCAGCGTGTGCTGGATCTGGCGAAGGTCGACGAGCTGAAAGACACGCCGGGCTACGAGGGGCTGTACTGGTAAGTCCTATGCGGGGCGTGGCGGGTGACGTGAGTTTTATCGACCCAACGTGTCTGGCTGACGTATCAACATGACGCGTCGGCGGGTGCCGGTCATATAAAAGCCGGGTTGCTGGCCGTTAATCCCGTTTTTCTTCCGTCACGGACGACCGGACCGATTTAGGACAGATACAGGCAGCCTTACGCTTTCCCCGGTTTGATGCCGGACGATTACCTTTTGGATACGCACGATGAGTGGTTTTGCCAACCTGCTGATACTGATGGTGATCTGGGTGATCTACCTGGTCAGCGCGTGGATCTATATCCGCCGTCGGCAGTTCTCGATGATGATGGGGGTGAACATCGGCATCATCCATATGGTGCTGATCCCGTTTACGGTGTTCGCGTTCATGGGTGAGCTGGCCGGCGACCCCGGCGGGCTGATCCCGGCGGTGAATTGGGAGGTCCAGCGCGGTTCGGTCACGAAGATCCTGGGGATGATCGGGCTGTACGGGATGTGTGACCTGCTCTATCAGGCCTTCCCCAAGCACCCGCCGAAGCCCAACGACGGTCGGCCCAGCGTCTGGGACGCGCTGCCCACTATCAAGCCGATGCAGCTGATGATCGGGTTCGTCGTGATGGCGATCATGCTCTTCATCGTCACGGGTGTCGCCTCCGGCGGCCACTGGGCGGACGCCAAGGCCGAGTTCCTGCTTGGCTGGGGCACACCGGCGATCCTGCTGCTGAACGTCTTTGCCGCGATCCGGCTGGCGATGTTGATCTCGTTCGCCGCGATGTTCATGTACGACCGCATCACGCTCCAGAAGTTCCTGGTCCTCTTTGGCCTGTGCTGTGCGCTGGACCTGTACACCACCGGCAACCGCATCTTCACGCTCCAGGTCCTGCTGGTCATCGCGGGGATGCTGGTCGTCCGTCAGCGTTGGTACCAGTTCGGGATGCTGGCCCTGGCGGCGCTGCCGTTCGGTATCCTGATGACCATGTTCCCGCTGATCCGCGTCTACATGCACGCCGTCGGCACAAGCTGGGGCCTGTCCTCCGCCAGCGCCGCCCTCACCGAGGGCTTCCAGGAAGCCAAGGACTACTACGGCCCGAGCCTGGGTATCCCCCAGTTCCTCATGGGCGTTAGCGAGGGCATCAACGTCAACGTGCTGGTCGTCGTGGTCGAGGAGTTCCACCAGATGGTCGGGCTGCTGATGGGGACGAGCCTGCTGCGTGGGTTCGTCTTCTGGATCCCCCGGTCGATCTGGCCCAACAAGCCCGAGACGCTGTCCGTGCTGATCGGGCAGTACCTCTTTGGCGGCGGCAGCCGGGGCGTGAGCATGGGCGCGACCGTGTTCGGGGAGTTCTGGGCGAACTTCGGGTTCGTGGGCTTCGCTGTGATGCCCGTCGTGCTGCTGACCATCAACTTTGCGCTCACGAAGATGATCCGTGACACGACGATGCGTATGATCGCGGTCTTCGTCTTCGGCTACACGATCGTGCGGATGCCGATCTCTGACTTCACCGTGCTGTATCTCTTCGTGGTCGTCTTCCTGAACATGACCCGGCTACACGGCAAGGACGAAGCACTACCCGCCTCGTAAATCCGGGGTCATTGCCAGTCGCCAGGTCTCTCCGCCATCTTCACTGAACAGCATCGCCGGGTCGTGGGGCCTGACTTGTTTTAGATACGCGCCCGATCGTGCATCGGTGGGGAGGTTGTCTTCCGGCCATTTGCTGCGGTACGCGGCCTGCTGATCCAGCCCGAGCTGGTTCCCGTAGTACCGGTAATTTAAGAACAGCCGGTCGTCGCGGTCCATGCTCAGGTGGTGGTACCAGTTGGAGTACATGTTCCTGAACGGCTGGACGAGGACTTTCTGGTTTTCCCACAGGCCGGTGTCGGCGTCGCCGCGCAGGTAGACAAGCCGGAAGTAGTAGCCGTCGCCGGCCCAGCGTGTGACCAGGTGTAACTGGTCTTTGGAGTCGCAGAGCAGCGCGGGGTAGGTGTGCCCGCCGTCGGTGGGGATGCGCTGCTTGCCGATGGTTTTGGGCGGTGTCCACCGTGAGGCGTCGTGCGGTTTTGTGGAATGCAGGTAGTAGAGGCTGTCGTGATGCGAGCCCAGGACGACGTGCAGCGTGCCTAGCGAGTCGGCGGTGATGGCGGGGAGGTAGTGGGGGTCCGGCTTGCCGACGCCGACCGTGCCCAGCAGGGTTTTTCGGGTGACAACCCGCCCGGTTGTGCGCGACAGGGCCACGGCAAACTGGCTGGTGCCTTCCCCGTAGCGAGGCGGGATCGCGGAGGGGTACACGACCGTAACCCGGTCGCCGACCGTGACGACCGAGTTGCCCCCGCCGGAGTGGTTGGGCACGAGCAGCGAATCGTTAGCGACCGTGACGGCCCGGTCGATGATCAGTGATCCGTCCTGGGTTCGCCTCGGCAGGACCAGGTTCAGCTCGTGGCCCTTGAAGACAAGCACGGCGGGGGGGTGGGTTAGGGTGTTGTGCCCGTCGCGCATCTCAAGCCGGGCGTGTTCAAGCGGCGGCAGTGTGTAGACGTCCCAGCTCGCGCAGCGGTCACGCGAATGCAGCAGCAGCAACCAGATTCGGCTGCCGTGTTTGGCTTTGACGATCGTGTAGGCGTCGCCTTGTTCATCGAAGACGACACGCTGATCGACAAACTGCCCGCCGACGATGTCGAACGTGGGTTCAATCCCCTTGATCTGGAGGTGTTGAGTCACCGCCAGCCGGACGGACCGTTTAGTCCAGACGCCGTCGTCGTTCGGCGTCTGGACAGCCATCTCGTTGCGGATGTAAGGGCGGTTGTTCAAATCAAACCCGACCGGGTTGGGCTCAAACGCCGGGGCGTAGCCGAACAATTCACGCTCGCCACGGTAGAACTTCTCGTGGACGATCGGCGCGTTTGCCTTGTCGGGCTTGGCCAGTTCAGTAGGAAGCTCGGCGCGAAGCCCCGTGGTGAACAGCATCATCAGCGCGGCTGTGCTGACGAGGATGATCGGTCTGGTATTCCACATACGCATACGGCTGACACCTTGAGGCGGTACGCCCATGCCGAGGCTCACTTCGGCGGTTCGGCTGCTACACTGCGGCCTATGAATGACGGCCAGTCTACCCCCGACACCCCCCCGGAGCAGCCCCCGGAACATTCCCCGGAACAACTCCCGGAACATTCCCCCGGTCCATCACCGGCGACCCCGACGCACGGCTCGGGCGTAGACGAAGGCATGAGTCC
>CBDUNP010000109.1:0-9098 GCA_965368605.1 uncultured bacterium
TGGTTTATTGAATCCGGAAATCATCTCTCGTCACTCCTGGCTAGTTTGTATTTGTGGTGTACGGGTTGGTATAGTTGTGGTTTGTAAAACGGGTGGCGCGGGAGAGGCTTGCGGTGAGGCCGATCCCCATCAGCAGGAGGGTGGCGGGTTCGGGGACGACGGTGAAGGCGTCGAGGCCGAAGGCGCCATTGTTAGAAAGTCTGATTGTGGTGGTGGGCTGGTTGAATGAGAGGACGGCGATGAGGTCGTCGTCGATGCCCGAGCCGCCGGGGTTGATGACGTCGGCGGTGGAGGTCAGGGTGTTGCCGGAGAGCGAGAGCGTCGCGGGGAAGGACGTCCACGTGCCGGCGGAGGCGGTGACGGCATCGTTTTGGACGAGGTGCATGGCGTCGAACTCGAAGACGATCTGATTGACCGGGACGCTGAAAGCAATGGTCAGGTTGGCTAGTCGGGCGGTATGAGCATCGCTGCCGAGGAGTATGGCGTTGGTTGAACTGTTCGCGGCGTCGGAGAATATGTAGCCTTGGTCGCCTGAAAAGGTGGCGGTGATGCCGTCTTCGGTGAGGCTTCCGGAGGTCGAGGGGAATACCGTCAGCGTCGAGAAATCGTCGAAGGTGGCGGCGTTACTGGGCGTAGCGGCCGCCAGGACCAACGATAGAGCTACGCCGACGGTGGTTTGAGGTTTCATGGTACGGATTCCCAGAAGAATAAGATGAAGGCGGACGTGATTTGTTTCTCACGACAAGTCGCGGCGCTTCGTTGTGGCAACACACTATGGTTGGTTTCGGTGTGCTTTAGGCGGCGAGGATGCGTGAGGGTGTGTTGATGCCGACTTCGTGGCCGAGGGGGTGCTTGTGGCAGCGGACGACGGTGCCGGTGAGTTCGTAGCCGTTGTCTGCGCCGTGAGGCTGGATGAAGACGGTGATGTGGTGTCCGTTCTGGATGGGCTCGGGGGCGATAATGCCCAGGCCGGTGTCGGACTGATTAGCGAGCTTGACCGTGCAGATTTTTTTGGTGGGCTGCTTGCGGTCGGTGTTGTCGGTGATGATGGCGGTGGCGGTGCCGTTCAGTGGGAGGCGGTCGCTGCCGCGGCGTTCCAGGAAGAGGACGTCGCTTGGGCCGGAGGGAGGCTTGATGAGTCGCAGGTGGTCGGGTGTGATCTGGTCGTCTGACATGGTTGACTCCTGTTTCCAGCGTGATGCGTTTGGCCTCGTGGCGTTCGCATCGGGTTTGGTGGCCGATCCCGCGGCAGAGCCGGGGGCTGAGGGATAAGGCGTGGTTCCGGGCAACCGGGCGTATCCAGTGCTAAGATCGGTTGGACGTGTAGTAGGGTTTACTCGGGTTGGCAGGGTTGTAGGGAAAAATGACGGGTTTTGTGTCACTTATCGGAGCTGGGCCGGGCGATCCGGGCCTGATCACGGCGTTGGGGCTTGAGCGTTTGCGTGAGGCGGACGCGGTGGTGTTTGATGCGCTGGTGAACCCGAGGCTGCTCAGCGAGGCGAAGGCGGGGGCGAGGCTGATCGACGCGGGGAAGCGTGGGAAATCCGGGGTGGGCTCCGGGGGGGACTCCGGGGGCGGGCAGGGGGAGAAGAAGCTGACGCAGGACGAAACGAATCAGTTATTGGTCGATCTGGCGGGCAAGGGGTTGGCGGTGGTGAGGCTCAAGGGGGGGGACCCGTATTTGTTTGGGCGGGGTGCGGAGGAGGCGGCGTATCTGGCGCGGCACGGTGTGAGTTGTGAGGTGGTGCCTGGAGTGACCAGCGGGATCGCGGCGCCGATGTATGCGGGGGTGCCGGTGACGCATCGTGAGGTGGCGAGCACGGTGACGTTTGTGACGGGGCACGAACGGCCGGGCAAGGATGGGTCGGGGGTGGACTACAAATCGCTTGCGGGGTTGATCGGCGTGGGCGGGACGGTTTGTTTTTATATGGGGGTGGGGCGGTTGTCGGAGATTGTGTCGCGGCTGGTTGAATGGGGTGTCGATGCGGGGACGCCGACGGCGGTGGTGCAGTGGGGGACGCGGACGATGCAGCGGTCGGTGAAGGGGCGGCTGGACGATATTGAAACGCTGATGGAGGCGAAGGGGATTGGTTCGCCGGCGATTATCGTGGTGGGCGCGGTGGCGGGGCTGGACGAGCCGGGGCTGGATTTTTTCGAGGCGCGGCCGTTGTTTGGCAAGCGTGTGCTGGTGACGCGGACTCGTCAGCAGGCGTCGGAGCTGAGTAAACAACTGGAGGCGCTGGGCGCGGAGGTGCTGGAGGCGCCGACGATCGAGGTGGTGCCCAGGGATGACTGGTCGGAGGTGGATGAGGTGATTCATGGCGTGGGGCGGTATGACTGGCTGGTGTTGACCAGCAGCAACGCGGTGGAACTGCTTGGGGAGCGGCTGGCGGCGCTTAGGCTGGATGCGCGGCACCTTGCGGGGGTGAAGGTCGCGTCGGTCGGTGAGGCGACGACGGCGAGTTTGTTGTCTGAGCTAGGCATCCGTGCGGACTTCGAGCCGACGCGGACGATGGGGTGCGGCCTGGCGAAAGAGTTGATCGAGGGGCACGATTTGGCGGGGCGGTCGGTGTTGTTGCTGCGAGCGGACATTGCGAGGCCTGGGCTGCCGAAGCTGCTTGGGGAGGCGGGGGCGAAGGTGACGGAGCTGGCGATGTATGAGACGCGGATGGCGGCGGGGCTGCCGGGCGGGGTGCTGGAAGCGTTGGCGGGGGGCGGGGTGGATTGGGTGACGTTTACGAGCTCGTCCACGGCGAGCAATCTGGTGGCGTTGTTGGGCAGCCAGCGGGGGTTATTAGAGGGCGTGAGGACGGCGTCGATTGGGCCGACGACCAGCGAGACGATGCGGGGGCTGGGGCTGGCGGTGACGGTTCAGGCGGAGCCATCGCACGTGGCGGGGCTGGTGTCGGCGATTGTGGGGAAAATCGAAAAAACCAGTTAATTGTTCTGTGTCAGATGTTTACGTGCATTTTCTATGTTTTCGTGGGGCTGGATATTGAGGTGGAATCGGCCCCTGTTTGCTGCCGATGGCGGGCTTGGGTAGGCTATTTTGGCCCGTGAGGGGCGTTGAACGATAAACATCAGAACCCAAACCCTGGAGATATCCATGCTTGAAGCCTACGAACAACTCAAAGCCCTGGTCGCCTCGGTCGAAGACGATCTGCGTAAGGCAGCGGGTGGGAACAAGGCGGCTGGGACGCGTGTGCGTAAGCAGATGCAGGACGTGAAGAATATGGCTCAGACGCTGCGTGTGAAGGTGCTTGAGAACCGCGACGGCGATTAATAGCCGTGGTGTGTCGGGCTTTTCGAAAGCCTGAAACACTCACAGAACGCAAAACGTGCGACAGGCTTAGATCCCTGGCAGTATGCTCTGGTGTCTTGATGCGGGTTGTCCGCAACGCCAGGGACGTATTGAACAAGGGGTATTGTCGCCGTGCTTACGGTGACGCTGCCGCCGGACGCTTGACAGAACGCTATCACAGGAAGGACCGGTCAGGGCATGGCGCCACAGCTACTGTTTGATATCTTGGATATCGATCTGGACGGGGTGGCGTACAGCGCTGACGCGATCGAGAAGGTCAATCCCCACCGCGGTGCGATGCGGCTGATCGACAAGATTGTGTACGCGACGGACGACCTTCAGTACACGATCGCCTGCCGGGACGTGCGGGACGATGAGTTCTGGGTGCCGGGCCACATCCCGGGTCGGCCGATCTTCCCGGGCGTGCTGATGGTCGAGGCGGGGGCGCAGCTGGCGAGCTTCGTGTGCCTGAGCAAGCAGGGGATCGAGTTCATGGGGTTCGCGGGCCTGGAGGACGTGAAGTTCCGTGGTCAGGTCGTGCCGGGCGATCGTCTGCACATCCTGTGCGAGCTGTTGGAGCTGCGGACACGGCGTAGCAAGAGCCGTGTGCAGGGCGTCGTATCCGGTCGGTTGGTGTTCGAGGCGACGATCATCGGCATGCCGTTGTGAGTTGACGAATGCCATGCGGTTACGCGGCCGGGGAACGCAACAAGTCGCGGCGCTTCGTATGAGTCGGGGCGTGACGTGAGCGAAAATTTATTGGTGTCAGAGGGTGCCCGGGCCGGGCGTGGCATCCGTAACGACCGTGCGGCTGAGTGCGGCAGGAGAGACGATGAAGACAGTCAGGTACGGCATCATCGGTTGTGGGGCGATCGCCCAACGTCGGCACATCCCGGAGGCGGCGGCGAACAGCCGATCCGAGGTCGTCGCGATCGCGGACCCGGTGCGCGGGCGTGCGCAGGAGACGGCGGGGCCCTTGGGGGCAGCGGCGTATACCGATTACAAGAAGATGCTCAAGGAGCAGGACCTGGACGCGGCGGTGGTGTGCGGGCCTAACCGGCTGCACGCCCCGATGACGATTGATGCGTTCAAGGCGGGGCTGCACGTGCTGGTCGAGAAGCCCATGGCGACGAGCCGGACCGAGGGCAAGCGGATGATCGCCGCGGCGAAGAAGGCCCGCAAGTACCTGATGGTCGGGATGAATCAGCGGCTGATGCCGCCGCACGTCAAGGCCAAAGAAATCCTGGACTCCGGGCGTGTCGGCAAGCCGATCTCGTTTGAGACCTCTTTTAAGCACCCCGGGCCCGATGGCTGGTCGGTGGACGGCGCCAAGAGCTGGTTCTTCAAGAAGATCCCCGCTGTGATGGGCGTGACCGGCGACCTGGGCGTCCACAAGGCCGACCTGATGCGCTGGATGCTCGGTGAGGAGTTCGTGCTGGCCGGCGGCGTGATCACGACCCTGGACAAGCGGACGGACAAGGGCCGGCTGATCCCCCTGGACGACAACGCCTTTATCACGCTCAAGACTCGCTCCGGCGTGATCGGGTCCATGAACATCTCCTGGACCAACTACGGCGGGGGCGACAACGGGACGACCATCTTCTGCTCCGGCGGTGTGATCAAGATCGACCGCCACCCGGACTTCGGCGTCATCGTCGAGTACCGCAACGGCGAGCGGGAGTTCCACAAGGTCGGGGCGATGGCGACCAATGATAAGCAGGTCCCAAGCGGCGTGATCGACAGCTTCACCGAGTCGATCCTCAAGCGTCGCAAGCCCCTGATCGACGGGATGGAGGGCTACCGGGCGATGGATGTGATCCTGACCGCGATGGAAGCCGCCAAGGCCGGGCGGTTCAAGAAGGTGGCCCCATAAACCGATGGTGTGGATTCCGCTGGGGGCAGTTGACAAGCCGCCAGCCAAAACTAGAGTATGTGGCTCGGTCAGCGAGCCTGATCGAATTCCCCTTTGGGGGTGTAGCTCAATTGGTTAGAGCACCGGACTGTCGATCCGGAGGTTGCGGGTTCGACCCCCGTCACCCTCGCTTAGCGAGAAGAAAAGACCACGCCGAAAGGCGTGGTTTTTTTATGGGTGTGTGGCGTGGCTTCGGGGGCCCGGGTTCCGGGGTGCCCGGGTTCCGGGGGTGGGCGGGTTCCGGGGGGCCGGAGGCCATCCCGGGGAGATTGATCAAGGGGGGCGCAAGCAGGTTACAATAGGCGGGCTTTGTAGTGACGGTCCCGGGGGAGTCCGGGGTATCCGGGATGTCGGGGGGACGGGGGCGGGGGTTATCCGAGGAAAGGGGCACGCATGTCGATGGTTTCCGCGCCGCATGAAGAGGCGACCCGTTTTTTTAAGCTGAACGGAAGAGCGTTTACGTTTCGTGAGTTTCGGATGGGCAACCTCCTGCCTGTCGCGGCGTTGCACTGGGTTCTGCTGAAGATTTTTCGCGGTGGGGTTGCCAGTTCGACCGAGGTGCCGCCGGTGTCGGCGATGGAGCCTTTCGAGGTCGGCGAGCAGGGGTGGGGCCCCGAGGCGGCGGCCGCGCTTGGGCCGCAGGTCGAGTCGCTGGCGGGGCTGGGGTTTATCGATCCGATCTATCACACCATGTTCCACGCGCCGACAGCGACGCTGTACCAGTTCGCGACGCTGCGCCACGAAAGCGGGAGCACGATGGCGAGGGTCTTTCGGCGGAGCTGGCAGTACACACGGCCGGCTAAGGAGTTTGTTGGGGTACGGATGATGTCTGCGGTCGGTGAGGGCGGGTTCGTGACGACCTGCTCGGGGCAGACGGATATCCACCTGCCTGCGGATTGCCGTGTGCAGTACGAGACGGGCGCCTCGAACGAGGCGCTGTGGGCGACGCACCGGGAGCGGCTCGGCGGGATGCGGGTGGTGGCATTGGGTTCGCGTGACGACGTGCGGGCGCAGCTTGCGCGTTTTCATCACGAGGTTGTCTCGTTCCAGACGGATCGTGGCGTGTTTAGTGAGTTGGATGCGGAGCGTGAGGCGCGTGCGTTGGAGCTGGCGCAGGGCGACGGGCCGATGACGGGGGAGCTGGCGCAGAAGGAGGGGGTGCTTTGGCAGTTGTACGAGCAGCAGAACCGCAGCGGAACTTGGCGCAGCACGCTGATGCTGCTGTTTATCTCGTTGATCCTGTTCGTGGTGCTGGGGGGGACGGCGTGGCCCTGGCGTTTTGTGTTGCTGTTGATCCCGGTGCTGCTGTTCCATGAGCTTGGGCACCTGGCGGCGATGTGGGTGTTTCGGTACCGGAACCTGAAGATGTTTTTCATCCCGCTGCTGGGCGCGGCGGTGACGGGCCAGCACTACACGGTGGCGGGTTGGAAGAAGGCGGTCGTGTACCTGATGGGGCCGGTGCCGGGGATCGTGGCGGGGGTCGTGGTCGGGATCGCGGCGCTGGTGATGGACCACGACCTGCTGCTTGAGTTGTCGGGGCTGATGTTGATTCTCAATGGTTTTAATCTGCTGCCGTTCCCGCCTTTGGATGGGGGTTGGATCACGCGGACTTTGGTGACCAGCCGGAACTGGATGCTGGATATCGTGTTCCGCTCGCTGGCGGGGTTCACGCTGATGGTGGTGGGGGTGGCGATGGGGGTTCGGCTGATCTGGATCCTCGGGCTGCTGATGCTGCTGGGGCTGGGGCTGGTTTACCGCGTGGGCAAGGCGGTGGATGAGGTGCGCCGGAAGGTGACGGTCCCGCCGGCGGATGAGGCCAGCGAGGAGCTTGACCGTCGTGTGCTGGACCCGCTGATCGAGAGCTTTGAGACGCAGGCGAAGCGCGGGCTGACGAGCAAGACGATCGCGCAGCAGGTGCTGATGGCGTACGAGTCGTTTTACTCGCGTCCGCCGGGCGTGCTGGCGTCGCTGGGTCTGGGGACGGTGTATGTCGGGAGTTTCGGGCTGGCGCTGGTGTTCGGGATGGTGCTGCTGATGGCGACGCAGTTTGACCTGGGGCGGTTTATGGATGATGCGATCCATCAGCCGGCGTTTCACTGCCGGTGTGAGACCTCGCCCGGGAAGACGCGGTTGGTTTTGCCTGAGGGGGCGGTCACGCTGGTGGCGAGTTATGCCAGCGAGGACGAGGCACGCGGGGTGTTTGACTCGCTGCCGGGGGAAGTGCCGCAGGGCGCGGTGTATGACCTGATGGGGCAGACGGTGTTCCTGGCGTTGCCCGCGGGCTCGTCGGACCAGGCGCGGGAGTGGTCGGGTCGGCTGTGGTCGGCGCAGGGTTCGGTGGTGGTGCATCAGCCGGGGGGGACCACATTGGGCCGGGTGCTGGTGTTCGCGTCGATGCCGGACGTGGCCGATGAAATCGATCAAAAACTGGGCGGGTATCTGGCGGGGGGGCCTGATATGGCGTTGATCCCGCCGTGGTCGTTGGAGCATCAGCTGACCGAGCCGCAGCAGTTGGCGCGCAGGACGTACCGGCTGTTGTCAGAGATCCAGGTCGACTACGCCGACGACCAGCTTGTCGCGATCAACGAGCAGTTGACCGAGGCCTACCGCTTCGGGGAGGACGCGCGAGCCGAGGCGTTGGACGAGAAGTATTCGGAACGTGTCGAGTTGCTGCGTCAGGAAGCGCAGGACGCGGCCTTGGCAGGGCAGGGCGAGGCGCTGGACGGCCGGGTGGTCGAGTTGTACCGCCAGATGCCCAGCTACGACGCGTTGGTCGGCGACTCGGAATCAGAAGAAGACTATGAGAAGTACGCGGAAGCGCGTCGGCGGTGGTCGGTCGAGTTGTCAGAATTGATGGGTCGGCAGCCGGACGCGACGGGGGAGATCAAGACGCACTCGCCGGACAGCGTTCATAGCGGGTACCTGGAGCGCAACGGGACGATGCTGACGCTGGAAATGTGCAGCTTCAACGAGCCGGCGGTGGGTCTGCCAGCGATGCTGGGTTGGCTGTGCGAACGGGGGGTGCGGGTGCAGTACGAGGTGCACGAAGATATGGTGAGTTATTACGGGTATTGAGCCGGGTGATCTTGATTCGAGGGCGTGCTTCACAAGGGATGTCGATATCGGTATATTAATTCTTGTCACGTCACGGGAGGTCGGAAAGAGCGGGGCATCTAAAGTTGGGGTTGTCTCCCCTTGGCTATGTCAATCACAGAGGGTCGTATGAAAAACTCAATGAATGCGTTGGTGATCGTCGGCTTGGTGCTGTTATTGGCCGGGGTCGGGTTGTGTGTGAGTTCGATGATGGGCGGGGAATTGCCGGGGAAGCTGGACCTGAAGGTGCAGGCCAAGCCGACGGTGATGACCATCGCGTACAAGGCGTACAGCAACCCCGAGGCGGTGGACGGGAAGTACTGGCTGGCGAAGGTGGTGATGCGTAACACGGGGAACGCGCCGCTGAGTGACTTGGCGGTGAGCTACCGTGTGCCGGGGCATATCGAGTGGACGACGCCGGACACGGCCGCGGAGGTCCTGCCGGGGCAGACGCTGGTGATGCCGATCTATCCAAGATTTACTTCGGCGGTGACCAAGACGCGCACCCGGACGCCGGCGTCGCTTGAGGTGAAGGTTGATTACAAGACGGCGGGCGAATCCAAGAGCGTGGTCGAGAAGCGGCCGTTCGAGTTGCGGGGCGTGACGGAGATTGAATACACGAGCATCGAGGCCGATGAGATCATCAGCTGGTACGACATGTGGGACAACAGCGAGATCCTTGCGGCGTACATGACGGACGAGGACGAGGTGGTCAAGGCCTACTTCGGGAAGATCAGCGAGACGATGGGCGGGACGCCTTACGTCAGCAACAACGAAGACCTGGGCAAGCTG
>CBDUNP010000110.1:0-8983 GCA_965368605.1 uncultured bacterium
GCTTTCTTACCCGTGCCCACGCCGATCTCGAGTTTGATCTTGCCACGGGCAAAGAACATCGCCAGGGGGACCAGCGTCGTGCCCTTGACGATGTGCTTGTCGTAGATCGTCCGTATCTCGCGCTTCTTCGCCAGCAGCTTGCGTCGGCGTTTAGGCTCGTGCTGATGCTGCGGCCCGGCGTGCGTATAGGGCGAGATCTCCACGTTGTGCAGCCACATCTCCATCGTGTCCGGCTCGATCATGGCAAAGCCCTCCGCCAGCGAGACCTGCCCGTTGCGGATGGATTTGACCTCGCTGCCCTTCAAGACGATCCCGACCTCGAGCTTCTCACCGATGTGATAATCGTGGAACGCTCGCCGATTGGCGATCCGTGGGCTGAGGTTCTTAGGCTTCTCGGGCTTCTTCTTGGCCATAGGCGGGAGATTGTAGCAGGGGCCGGGGGGCTGTGGTGGCGGGGGGTTGATGTCTGGTGGCTGGTATAAAACAGCCACGGATCATGTGGCGTTTAAGACATTCGGTTCCAACCACCAAGCACCAGCCACCAATCACCAGCCACCAAACTACTTCCCCACACAGAACGTCGCGAAGACCTTGCCGATGACGTCGTCCGGGGTGAGCTGGCCCCCGAGGCCGGCCAGGTCGTTCAGGGCCTGCCGCAGGTGGTCGGCGATGAGTTCAACATCATCAAGACCCCGGCAGGTGAGTTGGCCCGCCAGGTGTTCTCGGGCGTGAGTGATCTGAGCCGCAGCGCTCCGCAACGAGGTCTCGTGCCGGGGTTGCAGGGCCAGCATGTCGGCGCTGATGCTGACGGGAAGCTCGCCCAGGCGCTCGGCCAGGGCGGCCTTGAGTTGATCCAGATTCTCTCCCGTGTGGGCGCTTAGGCTAAGCGACTCTGGATCTGATTCAGGCGGGGTGCGATCGAGGTCCGACTTCGTGAATACGGTCAAACAGGGGGCGCTTGTTTTTAGTTCATCTAATCCCCGGCGGGGCTGTATCGGATCGATGACGTGCAGGATCAGGTCCGCCCGTTGGATGGCGTCGTGTGCAGCGGACTGGGTCTGTTGATCCAGGGGGTTGGTTGAGGTGGGCGTGTCGATCCCCGCGATGTCCACAAGCATCAGTTCACTCTGCGTGCCGTTGCGAGCGGTCAGGGTCATCGGTTCGCACAATACGTCCCGCGTCGTGCCGGGCATCGCGTCGATGACAGCACGCTCACGTTTCAGCAGGGCGTTGAAGAGTGTGCTCTTGCCGGCACTGGGCGCGCCCATCATCACGACCCACGGCAGCGCCTGCACCTCGCCCCAGGATCGGCTGTTGTTCAGCAGATCGTCAAGACGGCCGGCGATCCGTGCGAGGTGAGCATCCAGTTCGCCGGGCCCGATCGGGACGACGTCTTCCTGGTCCGTGAAATCGATCCCCGCCTCGACCAATGCAAGCCGAGTGCCCAGATCATCGACGAGCTCACGCGCAAGCCCGCCTAGTTCGCCGTCGCTTAAGTGTTTCGCGGCTCTGAGCTGCCCCTCGCTGGTCGCGTTGATCGTCGCCGCCACACCCTCCGCCTGGGTCAGGTCGAGTTTGCCAGCGGTGTAGGCCCTGAACGTGAACTCCCCGGGTTCCGCGAGGCGAGCGCCCGCCCGGATCGCCAGATGCAGCAGCCGGTCCAGCAGCGCGGGGTTGCCCGGGACTTGAAGCTCCGCCGAGTCCTGGCCGGTGTAGCTCTTCGGCCCGTCGAATAATGACAGCAGGGCGGGCATCGCAAGAGCCCTAAGCCGCACAGCGCAGAGCGTGCGCGGCGGCAGGTTGGCGACAGGGATATCGACCAAGTCAGCGAGGACACGTCGCGTGTGTTCCCCGCTGAACCGGATCAGGCCACGCGGCGACCGTCCCGGCGGCGAGCTGACCGCGACGATGGTGTCATCCACGCTCTGTCCGGTTTGAGAGATCATCCGGGGTTATCCGGGGGGGGGGCGGGGGTATCCGGGGGTATCCGGGGAAAAATCCGGGGGCGGGGGTATTCCGGGGGGGTCAGCGCCGTTTGCGGTTCTTGGGGCCGCCCTTGTTTTGGTTCTGCTGCTGCGCGAGTTGTTGCTGCTTGGCCTCAACGATCTTGGCAAACCGGTCGCGGAACCCGCCGGGCTTGATGGGTTTGACCTTGAACAACTCGCCTGACTCTTCCTGCTGCTTGATGTGGCGGCGGACAATCGTGCTGTCCACGATGCCGGCCGCGGTCGAGGCAAGGATGTATAGCGTCAGACCCGACGGCGCAGAATAGAGAAAGATCGGGAACAGGAAGATGACAATCTTCATCATCTTCTGCTGCTGCGCCTGCTGCTCGTTGGCGGCGGGGGGTGAGGTGATTTTCTGCTGGAAGTAGAAGACCACCGCCATCAGCAGCGGCAGGATGTTGATCGACTGGAACTCGGGGTGGATGAAGAACAGGTTCAGCTTGAACGGCTTCTCCGAGATACGGATGAAGTTGTCCGCCTGCGACAAGTCAGCCAGGAACCGCCATGAGCCCCCGGAGACCTCCTGGAAGAACCCCCAGAACGCCGGCTCGTGCCGCAGCTCAATCGCGTAGTACAGCATCGCATACAACGCGATCCAGATCGGCGTCTGCAGGAACATCGGCAGGCAGCCCAGGACGTTCGCCGGGTTCACACCCTTCTCCCGGTACAGCTTCATCATCTCCGCGTTGATCTTCTGCTGATCGTCTTTGTACTTCTTCTTGAGCTTCTCGACCTCGGGCTGGATGGCCTGCATCATCTTGCCCATCTTCATCATGTTGATCTGCGCACGCTTGGTCAGCGGGTGCAGCATCAGCCGAACCACCAGCACCAGCAGGATGATCGCCAGCCCCCAGTCATGCACGCCGATGCCCATCCCGCCGATCACCAGGACCTGGCCCTCAAAGAGCTTCAGCAGCCAGAGCAGCCCGTGTGCCAGCCACTGGAACGTGCAGAACGAACACATCCCCCCGAGGCTGTACACGATGGTCTGGTCAAGGTGCATCGTCGAGTAGGGCGGGGTGTTAAAGAGCTCAGGCTTGCGCGGACCGGCGAAGATCCCAAGGTCCAGATCAATCGCCGCCCGGGGCGCCAGCTCCAGCGTATTGGTCGACGCCTTGATGACCATGATTTTCTCATGGTCCTTGGCCTCGGACTGGATCAGGGCCCGGCTCTCGATCGATTGATCGATATTCGGGAGCAGGTTCTCCAACGCCGGCACGTCCGCGGTGACGTCCACCACGGCAGGGTCGAACGCCGCGTGTGTGACCACCGCAAAATAACGGTTCAACGAAGCGACCCAGGCCAGCTCGGCCTCGGGGTTCAAGCCACGCACGGGCCAGACGCTCGGCTCATTCGCGTTGACAACCTTGCTGCGCATCTGGTCGGCGTCTTTGGTGTAGATACGCTCTCGATACGTGTCCCACCACAAAGCAAAGTAGCCCGCGACGAACTGTCGGCGGTCGCCTAAGTAGCCCGAGTCGTTGACCAGGTCCCCCTGTAGGTTCTGCTCCCACCGGATCGTCATCGGCTGATCCGTCAGGCTGAGGACCTGCTGATCCAGTTCCAGGTCGTAGCTGTCCGCCGAGACGGTATACGTCCGCGCGATCGTGAGGACCGGCGTGTTGCTCTCGTCCGCGATGGTCGCCGTGTAGGTCACGGAAGACGTTTGGCCGTCGTCCGAGACTTCGCCGGGCGTCCAGACATCGTTATTCTCAAGCGGGATGCGTGTCCCGTTGACCGTGACCGCCTTCGCCGCATACGCCAGCCAGTAGGGCTGATATTTCGTCAAGTCATCGACGTCGGTCGGGTCAGGCAACGCAAGCTTGTCGTGGACGATGTAATGGTCGTCCTTGCCGACGGTCTTGAGATAATCCGTCAGCGTGATCCGATAGACCGCCGCGCCGTACCGGTTCAGCTCGACCATCATCTTGTAGGGCGAGCCCGGGGCGTCCGAGCCCAGGACCACCTCTCGGCCGTCGGACACCTCGACCGCGTGCAGCCCCGGGATGGCCGGCTGTTCGCCGGTGGCTTGTGGCAGGGCCGGGCTAGCCGAGGGGGGGGCGGTGAGAACCGGGGAGGCGGGGTCGGGGGCGGAGCCCGAGTCGGCCGGGGAGGCCGGGGCGTCGGATGATGAATCAGCCTCCGTCAGGTCGGCCGGAGTGTCGTTCTCCGGGGCGCTGTTTTCCGGGGTGTCCAAAGCGGGCGAGTCAGCCTCCGCCGCGCCGTCGGCGACCTGCACCGCGTCGTTCTGTGGCGCGTTGGTCCGAGCCGAGTCGTATTTCACGCCGATGATGACAGCGATGCCGATGAGGATCGCCAGGATCGTGACCGCGATTTTCATGAAAGAAGGCCTCGGGGCTTTTGGGTCGGGAAAAGGGTGGCAGTATAGGCCTTAGAGCCGGTGCGGGCGAGTATGTGGGGGTCCCGGGCCCCGGTCGACCGCCGCGGGGGTATCGTAACCCCACCTGGGCAGCAGGTCTGACGATTCATTGCACGCTATCCACAAAGATGCAGCGGTAGGCCCGCCCGGTCCGGGTCGGTGGACTGGGGTTCTTGCTTCTGGCCAAGCGGTCTGAGGCTTATACCTTGCCAAGCAGCAGGCTGACGTTGTGGCCGCCGAAGCCGAATGAGTTGCTCATCGCGGCCTTGATCGGCACGCTGCGGGCGGTGTGGGGGATGTAATCCAGATCACAGTCTTCGTCAGGATTATCCAGGTTGATCGTCGGCGGGAGGATGCCGGTCTGTAGCGCCTTGGCGGTGATGATCGCCTCGACGCCGCCGGACGCGCCCAGCAGGTGGCCGGTCATGCTTTTGGTGGAGCTGACCGCCAGTGTCTTGGCGTGGTCCTGGAACAGGCGTTTGATCGCCTGCGTCTCGGCCTTGTCGCCCAGGCCCGTGCTCGTGCCGTGAGCGTTGACGTATTCGACGTCTTCAAGGTTCTTCTTGGCGTCCTTGACCGCGATCTGCATCGCCATGGCCGCGCCGCGTCCCTGTTCGTCCGGGGCGGTGATGTGCGAGCTGTCCGCGGTCTGCCCGAAGCCAAGGACCTCGGCATAGATCTTCGCGCCGCGGGCCTTGGCGTGTTCGTATTCCTCAAGGATGATAATCCCCGAGCCTTCCGACAGGACAAAGCCGTCCCGGTCGGCATCAAACGGACGCGACGCCTTGGTCGGCTCGTCGTTCCGCTTAGACAGGGCTTTCAGTGCGATGAACGCCGCGACGCCAAGCGGCGTAACCGCGGCCTCGGACCCGCCGGTCACCATAATGTCTGAGATGCCGTGACGGATGCTGTGGGCGGCTTCCCCGATGGCGTGGGCCGCAGAGGCGCAGGCCGTCGCGATCGCCGAGTTGGGCCCCTTGAGTCCGTAACGGATCGAGACGTTGCCCGCCGCGGCATTACACATCAGCTTGGGGATGGTGAACGGGCTGACCCGTTCGGGCCCCTTGGCGACGAGTTTGGCCGAGCCGGTCTCGAACTCTTCGATCCCGCCGATGCCCGTCCCGATGATCGAGCCGCAACGCCAGGGGTCTTCCTTCTCAAAGTCCAGCCCGGAGTCTTCGACCGCCTGGATCGTCGCACTCAGGGCGTAGGCGGTAAACCGATCGACCCGCTTGAGCTCGCGCTTCTCGATATTCGCAGGCTGCCAGTCGCCGGGGATCTGCCCGCCGATCTTGGTCGTGAACTGCTCGGTATCGAACCGTGTGATCAGACCGATCCCGCTGACGCCCTGGGTGAGTTGCTCCCAGCCGTTCTCGACGGAATCTCCGAAGCTGGTCACCCAGCCCATCCCAGTAATCACTACACGGCGGTCACTCATAGCATTCAGTCTCTATCTTACCCAGCCTATACCGGGAGCACTGCCCAACGTCGTCGTTTCCTACCGACCCAAGGCGGTGTCACACCTGATAGCAGTGTATTAAATAGTCTGTCCCTGACCGAATAAGAAGCCTACTTGGCGTTCTCTTTGATGAAGTCGATCGCCTGGCCAACGGTGGTGATCTTCTCGGCGTCTTCGTCAGGGATCGAGGTCTCGAACTCGTCCTCAAACTCCATCACCAGCTCGACCGTGTCGAGGCTGTCGGCGTTCAGGTCGTTAACGAAGTTGGTCTCACGGTTGATCTCGCCTTTGTCCACGCCCATCTGCTCGGCGACGATCGAAATAACCTTATCCTGAATTTCTTGTTCTTCCATTATCAAGTCTCCTGTCTGACCACCCCGGTGGGGCGGCGGTGGGGGCTTATCGCCTGGTTTTTGATTGCTGGACTATATCGTTAGGTGGCGGTGGTGCCAAACCCGGTGTGGAAAATCTTGTAACCTCAGTCAGCAGCAGGTCATGCCGCCATCGACCGCCAGTACCTGCCCGGTGACATACCCGGCGTCCTCGCTGGCGAGGAAGGCGACCGCCGCCGCGATCTCGTTTGGCTGACCAAACCGGGCCAGGGGGATCGCCTTCTGAGCCGCGTCCTTCACCGGCTGAGGCAGCACGTCCGTCATGTCCGTCTCGATGAATCCGGGGGCCACCACGTTGGCGGTGATCTTCTTGGCGGCCATCTCCTTGCCCAGCGACCGGGTAAAGCCGGACAGGGCAGCCTTCGCCGCGGCATAGTTGGATTGCCCGGCGTTCCCCACGAGCCCCGAGACTGATCCGAGGTTGATCACCCGGCCCCATTTGCCACGCATCATCGGACGCAACGCCGCCCGGCACGCGATAAACACGCCACGCAGGTTCGTCTGGATCACATCGTCAAACTCTTCGTCCGTCATCCGAAGCAGCAGGTTGTCCCGCGTAATCCCCGCGTTATTCACCAGGATGTCCAGCCGGCCGTGCTCCTTGGCAACCGCTTCGATCATCTCGGTGATCGCGTCCGCGTTGGACATGTCACAGGTCATCACCGACGCCGAGCCGCCAGCGTCCGTGATCGCCTTGGCGACCGCTTCCAGCTTCTCCGCCCCGCGTGCGACGCAGACGACGTGTCGACCCTGCTTCGCCAGCGCGTGGGCGATGGCTTCGCCGATCCCCCGGCTGGCACCGGTCACGACCGCGACCCTCTGTTCTGTTTTATCTGCCATGATTCTCAATCCGTTAAGCGTAGTTGTTTCGTGGTACCAAGGTTATGCGGGCTTGGCGTGGTTTTCGACTTTGGTCTTGCGATCAATCCGCCGCATCAGCCCCGACAGCACCTTCCCCGGGGCCAGCTCGATCAGCCTCATCTCCGGGCTGATCGGGTTCTCAATCAGGTTCTGCATCGACTGTGACCAGCGCACCGGCTGGGTCAGCTGATCGACCAGCCGGGCCTTGATCGAGGCGATATCGTTTTCGTGACGCTCGGCGGTGACGTTCGACAGCACCGGGATGCTCGGCGTGTTCCACTCCGTCTTATCCAACGCCGCAGCCAAACGATCCGCCGCAGGCTGCATCAGCGGCGAGTGAAACGCCCCCGCGACCGGCAACTGCGTCGAACGGATCTCCATCTTGTCCGCCACCGCCTCCGCCCGCTCGCAGGCCTTCAGCGACCCGCTGATCACGATCTGCCCCGGGCAATTAAAGTTCGCCGGCACCAGCACCTCTTCGCCCTGGTTCTCCGGATCGTTCAACGCCTCTTCACACAACGCCAGCGCCTGAGCCTCGTCCGCCCCGATCAGCGCGACCATGCTGGATTCGGTCATCTCCGCCGCGTCCTGCATCGCCTGCCCACGCAGCTTCACCAGCTCAAGCCCGGTGAGGAAGTCAAAAGCCCCCGCCAGGTGCAACGCGGTGAACTCCCCGAGGCTAAGCCCCGCCGTGAGTTGAGCGTCCCCGACCACGCCCGACGCGACCAGCGCCTTGTGGCTGGCAACCGAGGCCGTATAGATCGCCACCTGCGCCATGTCCGTGCGGTTCAGCGTGTCTTCGGGCCCCTCAAAGCAGAGCTTCAGCAGGTCGAAGTCCAATGCGTCGTTCGCCTGATTAAAGACCTCCGCCGCAGCGGGATGGTTGTCATGCCAGGCCTGCCCCATGCCGACGTGTTGAGCGCCCTGGCCTGGGCAAAGAAGGACCGTGCTGTTCTGATCGTTGCTCATAGTACTGAGGTAATAAGTGAGGAAGGCCTAGGCCGCAAGTAGGGGGGTCAGAGCCGCCAGAGGCTGGCGCCCCAGGTCAGGCCGCCGCCCTGTGCGACGAAGATGACGTGATCGCCTTCTTCGAGCTTCCCCTGTTCGGTCAGTTCGTGCATGCACAGGCCGATGCTGGCAGCCGAGGTGTTGCCGAAGCGGTCGATATTGACATAGATCTTCTCGTCCGGGAAGCCCAGCTTCTTCCACGCCGTCTGCAGCATCCGGATATTGGATTGGTGGGGGATCACCATCTTGATGTCTTCGTGCGTCAGCCCCGTGTGCTCCAACGCCTCGCGGACACATTCTTTCAGTGCGTTCACCGCAAACTTAAACACCTCTCGGCCGTTCATCTGCAGCGTGTCGTACTTCCCGTTGAACCCTTCCTTGCCGCCCTCGGGGATGTCCTGCTCGCAACGCGGGACGTAGAGGGCTTCACCCATCCCGCCGTCGGAGTTGAGCTTCTGGAAGAGGCACTGCTGCTCGGGGTTGTCCGACGCGCTGACGATCATCGCCCCGGCCGCATCGCCGAAAAGCACACAGGTTTTGCGGTCTTCCCAGTTGACGATGGTGCTCAGCCGGTCGGCACCGATCACAGCGATATTCTTAAACGACCCGCCGTTGATGAAGTTCGCCGCGACAGTCAGCCCGGCAACCATCCCCGTGCAGGCCAGGTTCAGGTCCATCGCGCCGCACGGGACCGCGCCGATCTTATCCACGACCCGACACGCCGTTGCCGGGCAGATCATGTCTGGCGTCATCGTCGCACAGATCAGCAGATCCAGGTCCGTCGGCTTCAGCCCCGCGTTGCCCAACGCCTGCTTCACAGCATCGGCCGCCAGGTCGCTGGTGCGCATGTCCTCGTCGCTGAGATGGCGTGTCACGA
>CBDUNP010000111.1:0-8978 GCA_965368605.1 uncultured bacterium
CAGGCCGAGCAGGAGGGCGAAGACAGCACCGTCGACGAGATCATCGCCGGCATCGAAGACGACGACATCGAACTCGTTGAAACCAAAGACGAGGAGATGGACCTCGAAAAGATGGCCGGCGAGTCCCCGGTCATCCGTTTCGTGAACTACCTGATCTTCAACGCCGTCAAGGAAGGCGCCTCCGACATCCACATCGAGCCGATGGAGAAGAAGCTGCAGATCCGCTACCGGATCGACGGCATCATGTTTGACTCCATGAGCCCGCCGCACCACATGAAGGCCGCCATCGTCTCGCGTATCAAGATCATGGCGAACCTGGACATCTCCGAACGCCGACTCCCGCAGGACGGCCGCATCCGCGCGATGGTCCACGGCCGCAAGCTCGACCTGCGTGTCTCCACCCTCCCGATGGTGCAGGGTGAGAAGGTCGTGATGCGTATCCTCGATACCCGCTCGATCCAGGTCGGCCTGGACGATCTGGGCATGGGCGAAGACACCCTCCTGATGTGGAAGCACCAGATCGATCAGCCCCACGGCATCGTCCTGGTCACCGGGCCCACCGGCTCGGGTAAAACGACCACGCTCTACTCGTCGCTCGGCAAGATGGACCGCACGAAGCTGAACATCTCCACCACCGAAGACCCCGTCGAGTACCACCTCAACGGCATCAACCAGACACAGGTCCACGACAAGATCGGCATGACCTTCTCCGCCGCGCTCCGCGCCCTGCTGCGTCAGGACCCCGACGTGCTGATGGTCGGTGAGATCCGTGATACCGAGACCGCCAAGATCGCCATCCAGGCGTCCCTCACCGGCCACTTGGTCCTCTCCACGCTGCACACCAACGACGCGCCGAGCTGCGTTACCCGGCTGATCAACATCGGTGTTGAGCCGTACCTCATCGGCAGCGCCGTCAACGCCACACTCGCCCAGCGCCTGGTCCGGCAGATCTGCGAGAACTGTAAGGTTAAGAATAAACCCGATGGCGACGTCGCCGACCACCTGGCGATGCACGGCATCGCGTTGGATGAACTCTGCATCGGTGAGGGCTGCGAGAAGTGTCGGAACACAGGCTACGCTGGACGCCTTGGTCTATACGAGTTGCTCGTCCTGGATGACAACCTCCGTGACAAGATCGTCAGCAACCCAAGCGTCACCGAGTTCCGCCGGATGTGCGTCGAACGCGGCATGATCACCCTCCGTGAGGACGGCTTCAAGAAGGTCGGTATGGGCCTGACCACCGTCGACGAAGTCCTCCGCGTGACCGAGAGCACGATCTGACTGATCCACGCGCGACGGCGTCATCCAACGATACATGATCCATGTTAAGCGCCGTCACGTGCGGTTACTTGTTATCGGATACCCACCACCACGATCATCCTTGTTTAGCGCCGCAGTTTGCTGCGGCCACGGGCCACAAGTGGCCCGGCTAAACGCGCTGCGCGGGTGCCCACGTTCTCTTTTTACGCTTCCGTGATACAATCCCGCGACACATTCGCCACCTGTATCTCGGAGTCGATTTATATGTTTAATCTGCCACGCACGACGCTCGTTGCCGCGTTGTTCTTAACCGCCTTACTCACGGTCCCGGCCTACCTCAACGCCGCCGAGCCGCTCACCGCTGATCAGCTCGCCGACACCCTCGACACGCTTCTGGATACCGACCCCACCGCCAAGCGCACCACCGTCACGCTCAAAGTCGTCGACCTGGAAACCGGCGAAGTCCTCTACGACCGCGGCGGCGACAGACTCCTCACCCCCGCATCCAACCTGAAGATCTACACCGCCGCCGCGGCGTTGGACCTGCTCGGGCCGGAGTACCGGTGGGGCACAAGCGTTCTGACCGCCGGCCAGATTAAAAGAGGAACCTGTAGCGACGATCTGGTGATTGGTGGGACGGGCGACCCGATGCTGGATACCGCACAGTTGGCGGATTTAGCTGACAACCTCATCAAAGAACACAAACTCAGGCGGGTCCGGGGTCAAGTCCGTGTGATCGCCAGCCCAAGGTGGAACGCTCTCCCATTGAAAGGCCCCGGTTGGATGTGGGACGACGACCCGGATTATTACAACATGTCGATCCGTTCAGTGATGCTTAATTTCAACACGCTGGACGTTGTCGCGGTGCACGGCCGTGATGGCCTGTCCGTCGCCTTAGAACCCTCTACCAACTGGCCCAAGGTTCTGGTGTCCCCCGTGACCGATCCAGACAATAAGGGCATCAGCTTCGAGCGGGAGTCATTTGAAGAAAGCATCCACGTCACCGGCACCCTCGAACCCGGCAGCGACCCCGTGCGTGAAACAATCACGATGCACGACCCTGATCTCTGGATTGCTTCGGTATTCACACAGATGCTGGTGGATCGGGGTGTAGAGTTTAAGGACAATACGGACAGCGCATCCGAGCGACAAAAAGCAGCATTTTACACCCGGTTGCTCATTACACAGCATGGCAAAACACTCACTGAGGCCCTGCGCCACTTCTTGAAAGTCAGCGAGAACGCGGTGGGGGAGATGGTGCTGTTGAAGCTGGCCGAGACGCAGACCGAAGAAGATGTCTCCTGGCCCGTCGGCGCGAATGTCATCACCGACTGGCTCACCAACACCGCCGGCCTCGAAGAGGGCTCCTTCCGCCTCGTCGACGGCTCCGGCCTGTCGCGCTACAACCTGATCTCCGCGGACTCCTCCATCAAACTCCTCGCCTTCATGAAGAATCACGAACACTTCGAGCCGTTCTTTGATGGGCTGCCGGTCTACAAGGTCGAGCTGCCGAAGGAAGGCAAGTGGGGCGGGGTGCCTTTTGCAGAGTTTGACCCCGAACGTGTCTTCGCCAAGCCCGGCGGGATGTCAGGCGTCTCCACGATCTCCGGCTACATCAAGACCCTCGACGGCCGATGGCTCGCGTTCTCGCTGCTCGGCAACGGCTACATCGGCTCCAGCAAGCCCGTCCGCGACCTGCGCAACGAGGTCTGGGGCGAACTGATCCGGTATCAACCCGCCGAGTAGGGCGTATCAACCGCAACCACCACGCTTCGGCTATTTCGTTTAGCGGTGCGGCCACGCGGCGCAGGCCGGTCACGACGCTCTCTACACTATAATCAGATGTGCTTGCAATGAAGACGTGGTATCAATGAAAGGTTGTTGGTCTGTGTCACTCAGGCAGCCAGTGATTTAGTCATGGGTGTCTGCTGATTGACAGCGTTAACAGCCACCCGGCCCATCACCTTGTCATACACCCCCATGATCTTTTCCATCCGGCGGCTGAAGCTGAAGGACTCACAGACTCGTTGGTGTGCCTGCTCTGCGAAGTTATCACAGGCAGCCGGGCTCGTCAGCAGTGGGGCGATGGCGTTTGTCCAGTCGTGTTCGTTGTCGTTCAGGATGATCCCGCAGGCCCCGTGGTCCAGCAGGTCGTTGACCCCGCCGACGTCGGTCGCGGCGACCGGGACACGCATCGCCATCGCTTCAAGCACGACGTTCGGCAGCCCCTCGGTCCGGCTGGGCAGCAGCAGCATGTCCAGCATCTCGTAGATCGGGCGTGCATCCGTCTGCCACCCCCACCAGCGGATCGAGTTAGCGACGCCCAACTGTGCCGCCAGCTGTTCGAGCTCCTGCCGCTGAGGCCCGTCGCCGATCAGGTGCAGTTCCGCTTTCGGATTAGTTCTTACGAGGTCGGCCATCATGCGGATCGCACGGTCGACGCCTTTCTCGACACTCAGCCGACCGATCACACCGATCGCGAAGCTGTCCGCGGGCAGCCCCATCTCGGCTTTGGCCAGTGCGGGCGTCTGGGTTCGGCGGTACTCACCGGTATCGATCGCGTTGGGGATGTAGGTCAGCCGGTCGGGGTTCACGCCGTGGTTCGCGCAGTGCTCGACTAACGGCGGGCTCACCGCGATCACCTGGTCGTAGCTGAGCATCGCCAGGTTGTCGATGTGGTAGTAGAGCTTGGTGCGCCAGGTCTCGCGTGTAAACCCGTGCGCCGTAGTGACGAGCTTCATCGGATACTTGCGTTTGATCAGTCGGCCAAGCACGTTGGTCTTGTAGTCGTGGCTGTGCCAGATATCGACCTTCAGGTCTCGGCATAGCTCCGCCATCGCGTCCACCGCGTGCAGGTCCAGCGCGTGTGCCTCGGCGATCTCATACAGCGGGCAGTTAAGTTGCTTGGCGTGCTCACGGATCACACACATCCCCGGGTCGCCCTGTGGGTAGAGGTACGCCGCGGTGACGTTGTACCGGCTGGCATCGGCGAACTTCGGGCTGCGCAGGATAGTCTTCTCAGGCCCACCGCCACAGCCAGTTACCACACGGGCGTGCAGCACGTTGGCGGGCTTGTGTTCCGTCCCGTTCAACGGGATGCCGGGCACTTTCGGGACCGCCCGGGTCGTGACGTGGACGGCGGGGGATTTGGGTTGCGGCGAAGTAACCGGCTGCGCCTTGGGCACCTCGATATCAAGGATGGGCAGGGGCTCAACTTCGGGCAGCTCGATCGGCCCACCCCACGCGGCGTCCTTCGCCTGTTTATCGGGGAACAGGTCGCCAGCGGTGAGCTTGATGTCGTATGTGGGGTCGTGTGTCATTACAGATTAAATCTTCTATTACAGCATGAATCCCGGGCAGCTGGCGCAGGCGTTGTCTTTGGCTTGCTCGTCGGTGAGCTTCTTCTTGAAGCTGCGGCGGGCGAGCCGGTAGGCCTCACCGTTCCACACCTTGGCAAAGCCGTGCTCAAACACGTCGCCCATGTCTTCGTTGGGCGCGAACGAACCGCAGCAGGTGACGACCTGCCCGTCCCAGTTGATCACGCTCTGACGCCAGGGCCAGGAGCAGTCGAAGACCTTCTTGCCGTTGTAATCCCCGTCGTCGATCTCGCCGGTCTGCTTCATCTTCTTGTAAGGCTCAAGCACATAGTCCTGGTCCTTGGGGAGCCATTCTTCCAGGTGGTTCTTGACCTTCTTCTTGAGCAGGTCATCCGCCAGGCCAAGCGGCTGGAGCTGCTTGTCCTGATCCTGGAAGCGTGCGTTCATCGAGGCGGTGGAGTAGACCGCCTTGCAGCCCAGGTCGTCTGCGAGGCGCTGGAAGGCGTCGCGCTCGTGTTCGTTGTGACGGGTCACGACAAAGTTGAGCTGGACCATCGGGGTCTTGCTGCCCATGCGGTCGCGTGTCTCGATGATGTGCCGAACCTTGGCGACGGATTCGTCGAACTTCTTGCCGGGCTGGTAGATCTCGTAGGTCGCCTGGCTGGCGCCGTGCAGGGAGCAGGTCAGCGTGTCCAATCCCGACTCGACCAGCAGCTCGGCCTGGCTCTTCTGCCCGGGCTTGGTCTTGAGCTTGAAGGCGTGCAGGTTCGAGCTGATATACGTCCAGATGCCCCGGTCGTGCGCGTGGCGGATCATCTTATAGATGTCCGGCACGATCAGCGGGTCACCCCACATCGACAGGTCCAGGTCCCGCAGGTGCCAGCTTAGCGAGTCGATTAGCTTCTTGAGCTTATCGAAATCCATCTTCCCCTTGGGCCGGCCTTCCAGACCGATCCCGGTGGGGCAGAGCTGACACTTGGTGTTGCAGATGTTGGTCGGCTCGATCTTCATCGAGTAAGGCCGACCGATGACCCGCTCGGTCTTCAGCTTGAACTGGATATTCACCAACGCCATGTTCGTCAGCTTCAGCAGCGTCAGGTATCGGCGGTTACGCCAGACGTGAAAGACGCCGCGTGCGGTGAAATCAATCAACGCCAGCGCCTTATCCAGCCCCAGGGTGTGCGCACCCCAGGCCTTCCACCGGCCGGTGACGGCCACGGTCTGAGCCAGCGATCTTTCGACATGGGTACTGATTGCGGTCATCGTTACGTCTTTCAATCCATTAACAAGGGATTCAGTAGCGTTATGACGGTCCTGGTATTTACGCTGCGCGGCTGTGTCGCGGAGTTATCCTTAGAGGTTTATCGTCCTCTTCGGATTCATCGTCGGATTTGCTGCAAAGTGTCTGAAGATAGGTCTTCATCACCCGGGGCAGCACGCCCGCCATCACCAGCAGCAGCCACGGCGGCTCAAACATCTCAAGCGACAGGAACATCCCGTCAAAGATGAAGATCAGCAGGCTGGCCTGCGCCGCCAGGCAGATCCGCGACGCGTCATGGATATGCTCTTTTGCGTCATCATCAGGCTCGGTATTGATCGCGTCCCGGCACATCATCCGGGCCCGGCGGAAGTTCCACAGGCCGAACCCAAGAATCAACAGGTACAAAGCCGCCGCGGGGATGCCCGTGTCGGCCGCGATCTGGAGGTACTGGTTATGGATCGTCCGGCCCTGACGGTCGGCACCGTAGTTCAGTGTGTATTGATTCGAGTTTCGGATGCCCTTGCCCAGCAGGGGGTTCTCCCAGGCGATGTCCCACGCCGCCGCCCACGAACCAAACCGCGACTGGGCCGACTCATCGGTCTGGAAGTTCGTCGTGGACATGAAGCGGTTCTGGATCTCGGGCCCGGCCATCACGGACAGCGAGACCGCCAGCAGCAGGCTTGCCCCGATCGATTGCCACCGCGGCTTGTGATGGATCAGCACCCAGACGATCCCCACCGCCGCCGCGAGCATCGCGCCGCGTGAGTAGGTCATCATCACCGCGTGCATCAGCACCAGCCCCAGGAACGCCGCCGCGACCGGCCACCACCGCCACATCCCCTTGGCCGGCGACAGCGCAAAGCAATAAGCGAACGGGATCCCCATCGCCAGCAGCAGGCCCGCGCCGTTGTTGTCCAGGCCGCCGTAGCCGTAGTGATAAATATTCAGCCGACCGCCCTGGAAGAAGTACAGGAAGTTGATCTCCCAGGCGATGTACCCCAGCATCAGCAGGATCATCAACGCCAGGACCTTCACCTGCCAGAAGTGCTCGATCACCAGGCTCGCCACGACCGCGATCACTAGCACCTTGGCGTACTCGATCGCCCAGCCCTGCGCGATCTGTGGGTTAAACGCGGTGATCGTGCTGAGCATCACCAGCAGCGCGTACATCATGATCAGCGTGATCATGCCGTTAAACGCGCCGCGGGATATGATACGGCTCAGGTGCAGGCAGAAACTGACCAGGGTGATCAACGCGGCCATCAGCGACCAGCGCATACTCCCGTCCAACGCCCAGTTCCACAGGTGTTGTGGACGAAGCACCGACAGCGAGTAGTACAGCAGGACCCCCCAGAACGGCGACTGCAACGCTCCGACGGCCCCGAGTACAATCATCAACGACAGAAACGTTACTTGTTTCATAGCATTGCCCTCGACTTCACTCGAGTACGAACCTATCTCACCCAGGATCGATGTGATCGAATTGAATCCGAACTTGATCATGGCGAAGTACTGGGTGGTTGAGTGCTAACGATGCACTGAGGAGTGAGTAAAGTCACAACCGGTCCGAACAGACCCGGCACATTCAAGATCGAGTTACGCAGCTTTCTTCTGTCCCCGGTCCGACTCATCTACCTGGTGTGCCTTGGGCTGGTGGTCGGTGATCGGGATCGGCCCGGCCCCCGTGACCTGCTCAACGCTTGGCGCGATCGCTTCCTGCTTCGGTGTGAGCAGGTTGTATTTCAGGATGCAACGCAACGCCGACACGCCGTCCTTCCACGTGATCTTCTTGCCCTCGGCGTAGGTCCGCCCGTCATAGGTCACGGGCACCTCGTACAGCCGTGCGTTGAGCTTGGAGACCTTTGCCGTCATCTCAGGCTCCAGCCCGAATCTCGGTTCGGTGATCTCCAGGCGGTCCGCCAGCTCCTTGGTGAAGACCTTGTAGCAGCATTCCATGTCAGTCAGGTTCAGGTTCGACAGCATGTTGCTGAGCATGGTCAGCATCTTGTTCGCCACCGAGTGCCAGAAGTACAGCACACGCCGGCTGTCGCCAATAAACCGCGAGCCGAACACGGCGTCGGCCTTGTTCTCCAGGATCGGCTTGAGCAGCTGCGGGTAGTCCTCGGGGCTGTACTCCAGGTCCGCGTCCTGGATCAGGACGATGTCGCCGGTCGCCAGCTTCAGCCCGGTGCGGACGCCGCCGCCCTTGCCCTGGTTCTGCTCGTGGAAGTGGATGATGTAGTCCGGCCGTTCGCGGATCAGGCCGCGGAGGATGTCGCGCGTGCCGTCGGTCGATCCGTCGTCGACGATCACGATCTGGCGTTCAAGCCCGCCGGGCAGCTCGACCTTCTCCACGCGTTCGAGGATCTGTGGCAGCAGGTCGCGTTCGTTGTAAACCGGGATGACGATGCTCAGTATCTGGCCCATGGGGGGTCTCCGGGGGGCGCTGTCGGGAAAGGCCACACCAAAAGGGCGCGGCGACACAACCTATACAGTCGGCACGATCCGAACCCGCCTTAACACCCCGCCAGCCGGATCAACCGGATACCCTGCCGATAACATCAGGCCGGATTCCCCGCCGGCGACGTCTTCGCCCCGGATCGACCTTCTACCCTTCAGCCGACGTGCAACAGCACCGATATAACCGTTACAAACGGACCCCGTTGTTAAGGCAATCCCCCATGCTTCATTCGTCACCCACGCGAGTTATCGGCGCAGACACGGTCCGCGCCCTGGCGACGCTGTGGGTGTTCGCCGGCCACCTGTTCCTGATCGAGCCGGCGCTGCAGGGGATCGACGCCTATTGGACACGCCTGCTCCGCCCGGGATACCTCGGGGTCGCCGCGTTCTTCGTGCTCAGCGGGTTCCTGCTGTCGATGCCGTACTGGCGAGCTTACCAGGCGGATGAAGCTGCGCCGGGCCTGATAAAATACCTGCGCAACCGCCTCAGCCGGATCGTCCCGGAGTACTACGCCTGCGTGCTGGTCATGGCTCTGATCGTCGGGGCGTTCACCAGCAAGTGGGGCGTGATCCAGGTCCTAAGCTGCCTGACGTTCACCAACTCCCTGCTGCCCTCGACCTACATGCCGACCTGGAACGCGCCGCTGTGGTCGATCGGGATCGAGATGAGCTTTTACCTG
>CBDUNP010000112.1:0-8931 GCA_965368605.1 uncultured bacterium
CGGCGCAGGCGAACGTCCCCGAGCCGACGGCGGCGGGGCTCTTGATGCTGGGGATGATTGGGTTTGTCACCCGACGGCGAGCCTGAACGGCTTGTTATTAGGGCCGAAGGTCCCGTGGGGAATGCCGGGTCATGACTGTTAGGGGCATAAGCCAATGGTGAAACGTATCGCGGGACGTATCAACTCAGTCTTTCTACTGGTCGTGCTTATCGCGGGTCTGTTTGTGCTGGCCGGCTGCTCTGATCGTCCCGAGGATGCAAGGGTCACAGAGCTTATTGAGTCGTCGCTTTCTGATCGCGTGCCGGGCTCATGGGTGGACTACTTTCTAGGTGGCAGTGATGTGAAGCTCGAGTCCATAGAGATCGAACAATGGGGGGAGCAACACTCCGACGGTTCCTGGCCGGTCACGGTTCGCGTGGTTGGCTCAGCCAAGGTCGGGGCGGGCTTCAAGCCGCGCGAGTGGCGAGAGTTCGACCGCGTCGCGGTGTACATCGTCTACAAAGATGACAGCCGTGAATGGCAGGTCAGGTATCAGGAGCCGCCAGAATAATCTGGCGTTTAGGTGATTAATGAGAAGTATGAATTCATAAGCGGGGGCCGGCCCCGTTCATTTTTCTCTGCGTTTATGATCCCTTTGTCGGCTTCTCTCTTTTCGGCCTTCACTTATCAAGGCCATTCCTGATCGCCGCGTGAACCTGCTCCGGCGTGCCGTGGCCATCCACTTTCACAACCAGTTCCTTGCGCTCGAACAGGTCGAGGGTCGGCTTCGTCTGTGTGGCGAAATCGTGGAGGCGATGCTTGAGTGTTTCTTCGGTGTCGTCCTCGCGGGCGGCCAACGCGCCGCCGCACACATCGCAGACGCCGTCGACTTCCGGGCGGTGGTGGATGAGGTTGTAGTCCAGGCCGCACTGCGAACAGATACGCCGCGCCAAGGCACGTTTCATGACCACGTCGTCGGATACATCAATGTAGATCACGGCGTCGATGTCGTAGCTTTCGAGAAAAAACGAGGCCTGTGATTCACTGCGCGGGAAGCCATCGAGTATGAAACCGTAGTTCCAGTCGTGCATGCTCAGGCGGTCGCGGACGATCTGTTCGACGATCTCATCGGACACCAGGCCGCCGGAATCGACGATGCGCTTGATCCGGGCGGCGAGTTTGGTGTGTGCCTGGATATTCCAGCGGAATATATCGCCCACGGAGATGTGTACGAGGTCCAGTTCATCGACAAGCAGCTTCGCCTGCGTCCCTTTGCCGCAACCCTGCGGCCCCATAATGATGTATTTGTTCATGGCGGATCAATCTCATCGATGCGGGGCACCTATCCGGGTGATCTTAACGTCCTGCCTGTTAGGCGAGCCCCGTTCGCGAATACTATACGGGGTCAGACCCCGTTTCTTGCCCCCGGGGTCAGACCCCGTTTCTTGCCCCGGGGGCAGGTCCTAGTTCTTCCTCGTTTCCGGCCTATCGGGTCGGTGGGTATGGCGTTACTCCACCCACCCTACAAACCCATGCTACTTGCTTGCTTGCCGTATGGTAACTCTGATTAAATCTCCTAACCAATCATGCTTTCAATTTCATTCTCATTAAGTTCGTTATTAGCGCCTTCTCCTTCCTTTCTAACAATATAGAATCGGAGAAACTTCTTGCTCCTTTTTGTCGGCGCTATTTTTTCAATACTGCTTTTATACATGCTTGGCTGAACAAATATATCAGTCCCATCTCTACAAGTAAGTCTTGTCACAACTTTCCATCGAAAATTATGTAATGCAAAATCCTGTGTTTTCAACTCGCTGGGAGAGGTTGTAATTGTAATGCTCTCGTCGTCATCAAAAAAGAATCCTAGACTCTTCAATGCTTTTCTAATTGAATCTTGTCCTGAATTAGGTGGATACATTGCGGGGACGTTGCGAAGATAGTTGACTTTTATTCTGTGAGCATTCTCAAATTCATTCACATCGACTAATTCATTGATCTTGGCGGTAAGATCGGAAATTGATATATCCATTGTTATGCTCCTGAAGTGGAAGTGGCGTGAGAGTGTTAAACGGGGTCAGACTCCGTTTCCTCCCCCTGACACCTTATCCGTTCTCTCTCTTTGAGAACTCTGAAAACAAAGCCTTGGCCTTGAGGTGACCCAAGAACCGTTTGCTGAGATTTGTAAACCCCTCGGCTGAAACATCGCGAGTGTGAAGCCCGTGGCTCAAATCGCGGTAGAGTTCTGTCATTGAAGGAAAATCTGTTTTGAGGCGCTCGTCAGCTGACTTATGGTATTTCTCGCACAGTTCTACACCGTCTATTTTATCTTCGACTTTGCAGTCCAGTTCTGATTTTATGTAAAACTCGACAGCGGTTCGCAAGTGGTAATAACCAGCGGGTAAATCGTTTGCCTGAGCGGCTTCGTAAGCGTCCTCAATAATTGCTCGAATTTGTTTGGGCCACTCAGCGGACAAGCATGCGCGAAAGGGAACAGAACGGCCTGTTAGTTGTAATTTTGCCCCTATTCGTCGGATTTGAAATGTTAGGTAGCCTTTTCTGCACTGAGCACATCTATAGTCCAGCGTGAACACCTGGAGTGTCTTCTCGCCAAAGATGGGGTATGGATTTCTGAAGTAATAATTTCCGGATGAAGACGACAAACTGAGATACGTGCTCTCTCTTTTACAGGCCGGACATGTGACCTGAATGTTTGGGAGACAGAAACAGAGTTCCATCTCGTGGGCAGGAGTACCTAACGGTTGTACTCCAGGCGGGATGGACGCCCCTCGATTACCCCCCCCTAGCCTAGGACTCACATCCGCATCGTCTCCTTCACCTCGTGAAATGGGCACATACGGTCGATCACAGAACTCATCCCACAACTGATCACTCGGATTGTCTTCATCTGCGATATTGGAGTAGAAGTCAGATGGTAGGGTGATGTTCTGATATAGCGCACATGTTTCCATGAGTCTGCGAAACGAATCAGTCAAAAATTCTTCAGTCGAATGCTCCGCATAGGGGCTTGCCTTCCTACCTGAATAAGCTTGGGTGCAGAAATTATCGTGATCCATTATTGAGAATCCACCGACAAGAATTATGTTAAAAACAGATAGTACTCACCCCTCCCCCAACTCCCCGATCTTCCTGAGCCGTTCGTAGCGTTTGTTGACGAGGTTTTCGACCTTGAAGCGCTTCAGTTCGCGTAGGGATTGGATGAGGTATTTTTCGAGATAGTCGGCGGCGGCGGTGGGGTTTCGGTGGGCGCCGCCTAGGGGTTCGTCGATCATGGCGTCGATGGTGCCGAGCTTGAGGTTGTCGTTGGCGGTGAGTTTGAGGTTTTCGGCGGCGGCGGCGTTGGTTTCGGGGTTGGCGGTTTTCCAGAGGATGGCGGCGCAGCCCTCGGGGGAGATGACGGAGAACCAGGCGTACTGGAGCATGGCGAGCCGGTCGGCGATGCCGATGCCCAGCGCGCCGCCGGAGCCGCCTTCGCCGATGACGACGGAGACGATGGGGGTCTTGAGTCGGGACATCTCGCGGAGGTTGACGGCGATGGCTTCGGCCTGTCCGCGTTCCTCGGCGGCGATGCCGGGGTAGGCCCCCGGGGTGTCGATGAGGGTGACGACCGGAAGCTCGTACTTCTCGGCCATCTTCATGGTGCGCATGGCTTTTCGGTAGCCCTCGGGGTGGGCGCAGCCGAAGTTCGCGGCGATTTTTTCTTTGGTGTCTTTGCCTTTGTGGTGGCCGACGACCAGGCACTTGTGCGGGCCGATGCGGCCGAAGCCGGTGATGATGGCTTTGTCGTCGCCCTGGTGGCGGTCGCCGTGCAGCTCGGTGAAGTCTTTGACGAAGGCGTTGATGTAGTCGATGGTCTGGGGTCGGCCGGGGTGTCGTCCGACCTGGACGGTGTTCCAGGGGGAAAGCTTGGCGTAGATCTTTTTGAGCATCGCGGTGTGCGACTGGCGGAGGTTACGGATGTCGGCGCGGAAGTCGACGTCCGCGGCACCGGCGGTGGTGTGTTGATGTTCGAGGTCGGCGATCTGGCGTTCCAGGGCGGTGAGGGGGCGCTCGAACTCGAGCTCGAAGTTGCCGGCGTATGCGTTGAGGGTGGTCATGGTGGTTTTCTCTCCGGTGGCTCCGGGGTGGCTCCGGGGTGTCTCCGGGGGGGACTCCGGGGGTTTGTTCTTTGCCCGGGCGTTCCGACGCATTGGATGCGTGGGCATCGGGCGGGGTTGATTGTAAAGTGTTATCTTACTCGCTGTTGCGGTTGGGGGACAAGGTCGGGGGGCGTGGGTGTAGTGGATAGCAGGAGCGCTAAGCCGCGAGCGGCTGATGACAGGGAACCTTCAGATGGTGGATGTGAAGCAGGTGACGATCATCGGGACGGGGTTGCTGGGCGCGAGCCTGGCGCTGGCGTTGCGTGAGCGGGGTTTTGCCGGTCGGATCGTGGGGGTCGGCAGACGGACGGAGACGCTGGAACAGGCGCGGGGGCTTGGGTGTTTCAGCGGGCTGACGACCAGCACGGCGGAGGCGTTGGAGCAAGGGCGAGCAGAGCATGAGGGGGGCGGGGAAGCAGGGGGTGCGGGGCAGTTGGCGGTGTTGGCGGCGCCGCTGGGGCACTTCAAGGAGATCTTTACCAAGGTCGCGGTGTGTGATGACCCGGGGCTGGTGATTACGGACGTGGGGTCGACCAAGGCGTCGGTGTGTGCGATGGCGGAGGTGATTCTGCCTGACGCGACGCGGTTTGTGGGGTCGCACCCGATGGCGGGCAGCGAGCAGCAGGGGCCGACGGCGGCGGAGGCGGGATTGTTTGAGGGCAAGCCTTGCGTGGTGACGCCGACGGCGCAGACGGATGAGCGCGCGTTGAAGCTGGTCGAGTCGATGTGGAAAACGGTGGGGATGGACGTGTTGAAGATGGAGCCTGCCAAGCACGACCGGTGTGTGGCGCTGGTGAGTCATCTGCCGCACGCGGTGGCGTCGATGCTGGTCAAGGCGGTGACGGACGACGGGGGCGATGCGCTTGCGGTCGCGTCGACGGGGTTTGCGAGCACGACGCGGATCGCGGCGGGCGATCCGGGGATCTGGGTGGATATTTTTCAGACGAATAAGGACGCGGTGATCGGGTCGGTGGACATGATGATGGACGAGCTGACCCGGTTCAGGAAGGTGTTGGCCCGGGGCGACACCGGCGCACTGAGAAGGCTGCTTGAGGGCGCGAAGCAGGAGCGGGACGATTGGGAAGCCCGTCGCGGCGGGCAGGGATAAGGGATACACGATGGCGGATGGATACACGCTGGGTTTTGTCGGCGCGGGAAACATGGCGGAGGCGATCGCGCGCGGTGCGATCGAGAAGGGCGTGCTGTCGGCGGATCAGATGATCGCGTCGGACCCGTCGGCCGAGCGGAAGCAGGTGTTTGAGTCGCTTGGCATCAAGGTGGTGGAATCCAACGCCGAGGTGATCGCGCAGAGCGGGCAGGTGATGCTGGCGATCAAGCCGCAGGTCTTGCCGGAGCTGGCGGGGGAGCTGGCGGAACACGGGCGCGAGGGGCAGGTGTTGATCTCGATCATGGCGGGGATCGGTTCTACAAAGATCGCGGAGGCGGTGGGGAGGCCGGCGCGTGTGGTGCGTGTGATGCCGAACACGCCGATGATGGTCGGGCTTGGGATGTCGGGGTTGGCGATGGGCGAGCACGCGCAGGCGGGGGACGAGGCGCTGGCGATGAAGCTGTTCGGCGCGGCGGGGGAGGTGGTGCGTGTTGAAGAGAAGCTGATGGACGCGGTGACGGCGGTGTCGGGATCCGGGCCGGCGTATGTGTATTACCTGGCCGAGGCGATGCAGCAGGCGGCGCAGGACATGGGGCTGGGCGAGCACGCGAGGCTGTTTGTGGCGCAGACGCTGGTCGGTGCGGCGCGGATGCTGGTGGACTCGCCGGACACGGCGGCGGAGCTTCGACGCAAAGTGACCAGCCCCGGCGGGACCACGGCCGCGGCGATCGAACACATGGAATCGAACCGGGTTGGGCAGATCATCACCGACGCGGTTAAGGCGGCGGAGGCGCGGGGGAAAGCATTGGGACGCTAAGCCGCAAGCGGCTGGGGGGAGCGCAAGCGGAAGTGTTGTGGTTGGGATTGATTGAAAGGGGCTTGTGATGACTGACGGGCTGACTCGAAGGGATGTCATTAAGGGTTCTCTGGGCGTGGGGGCGGGCGTGGGTGCCGGGTTGTTGGCGGGGGTGAATCCGGGGGTGAATCCGGCGATTGCGAGTGAGTCGGAAGACACGGTGACGCCGCGCCGGCGTGTGCTGCGGTTTGCGCACCTGACGGATATCCACGTGAAGCCTGAGAAGGGCGCGGGCGAGGGGATGGCGACGGCGCTGCGTCATGCGCAGTCGCTGGACGATCCGCCGGAGATGATCTTTACGGGCGGTGACGGGATCATGGACGCGCTGGCGGCGACACACTCGCGCACGAAGCAGCAGTGGGACCTGTGGAACCGCATCCTCAAGGACGAGTGTTCGCTCCCGGTGCAGCACTGCATCGGCAATCACGACATCTGGGGGTGGAGCAAGAAGAAGAGCGAGACGACCGGGGACGAGCCGTTGTGGGGCAAGCGGTGGGCGGTCGAGGCGTACGGGCTGGACAAATCGTATCGCAGCTTCGATCAGGCAGGTTGGCATTTTATCGTGCTGGACAGCGTGCAGCCCAGGCCAACCGGCGGGTACATGGCGGTGCTGGACGATGAACAGTTCGACTGGCTGGAAAAAGACCTGGCGGCGGTGGACCCGGCGACGCCGATTCTTGTGATCTCGCATGTCCCGATCGTGTCGGTCGCGCCCGCGTTCTTCCGGGACTATTTTAAGGACTACAAGACGCAGGTGCCCGGGTCGCTGTTACACAACGACATGCACCGGATCAAGGACCTGTTCTACAAGCACAAGAATATTAAGCTCTGCCTGTCCGGGCACATCCACCTGGTCGATCGGGTGGAGTACCTGGGGGTGACGTATATCTGCGACGGCGCGGTAAGCGGCGCGTGGTGGGGCGGGGACTGGCATGAGACGCCGGCGGGTTACGGGGTGATTGATTTATATGATGATGCGAGCTTTGACCATGTGTATGTGCCGTATGGGTGGGAAGCGGTTGAGTGATATGAGCTATGGAAGTGGAGAATGTAGATGGGGATACAGGATTATGGTCGGGCTAGACAAGCGGTTGTTGATCCCGTCATCCGGTCAGTAGTAATTTTGTTTAGTGTCAATTGATTAGGAATCAGGCTTTGGCTTACAGCAATCTTCAGGACTATATCGACGCATTGGATCAGGCGGGCGAGTTGCATCGGGTATCGGTGGAGGTTTCCCCGAGGCTTGAGGTGACGGAGATCGCGGACCGTGTGAGTAAGTCGCCGGCGGCTCGGGAGAGCGAACACGCCAAGGCGTTTGATCCGCATCACCACGCGCTGGGTGGCAAGGCGTTGCTGTTTGAGAATGTCGAGGGCTCGAAGTTTCCGCTGTTGATCAACGGGTTCGGCAGCTATCGGCGGATGGAGATGGCGCTTCAATGCGAAGGGGGCGGATTCGAATCGTTGGCGGCGCGGGTGGGGGAGCTGGTTAAGCCGGAGCCGCCGACGGGGATCATGGAGAAGGTGAAAAAGGGGCTGGAGCTAGCGAAGATCGCGTCGTTTGGGCCGAAGGTGGTCAAGAGCGGGGCGTGTCAGGAGGTGGTGAAGACGGGGGATCAGATCGACCTGTTTGAGTTGCCGATCATCAAGTGCTGGCCCGACGACGGAGACCCGCGCAAGTGTGGGTACGACGTATCTCCCGAGCAGGCGGGGACGGCGGCGGGGGAGGGGCGGTTCATCACGCTGGCGGGGATGTACACGATCCATCCGGACGACGCCGGCAAGCCGGAGGGTGTGCCCAGGCCCAGCCGGAATATCGGGATGTATCGTGCGCAGCTGATTGATAAAAATCACACGGCGATGCACTGGCACATGCACCACGACGGGGCGCGGCACTGGCGGGCCTGGAAGGAAAAGCAGGCCGGCGACGAGCACAAGGAAGGCATGCCCTGCGCGATTGTGTTGGGTGGGGAAGCGGTGCTGCCTTACGCGGCGACGTCGCCGTTGCCGCCGGGGATCAGTGAGCTGTTGTTTGCAGGCTTCTTAAATAACGCGGCGATCCCGTTGGTGAAGTGCAAGACGATCGACATGCACGTGCCGGCCAATGCGGAGATCGTGATCGAGGGTTATGTCAGCACGGAGGCGGGGTTCATCGATTACGACCCGCGCAAGTCTGACGCTAAGCGGCTTGACCATGCGCATGAGGTTTTTGAGGGGCCGTTCGGGGACCACACGGGGTTTTATTCGCTGCCTGACCGTTACCCGGTGTTCACCGTGACCGCGATCACGCACCGGACTAACCCGGTGTATCCGACGACGGTGGTCGGGCAGCCGCCGCAGGAAGATTACTACCTTGGGAAGGCGACGGAGCGTTTGTTCCTGCCGCTATTGAAGACGCTGATCCCGGACATCATTGATTATGACCTGCCGATGTTCGGGGCGTTTCACAACTGTGTCTTCATCAAGATTAAGAAGGAATACCCGCTGCAGGCCCGGCGGGTAATGCACGCGGTCTGGGGGGCGGGACAGATGGCGTGGACGAAGATGATCTTCGTGGTGGACCATGACGTCGATGTGCACGACCACGAGGCAGTGCTGTTTCATCTGTGCGCGAACTGTGACCCCGGGCGGGACATCGAGATCGTGAACGGGCCGTTGGATATCCTGGATCATGCGGCGCCGAGATTAGGTGCCGGGCACAAGATCGGGTTTGATGCGACACGCAAGATCGCTGGGGAAGAGGTCAACGGGCAGCCGGTACGGGATTGGCCGGGGCTATTGAAGATGGACCCGGCGGTGAAAGAACTGGTCGATCGGCGGTGGGGGGAGTACGG
>CBDUNP010000113.1:0-8889 GCA_965368605.1 uncultured bacterium
CTGTCCGCACTGAGTCGCAACGATTCGTAACTTCGCCATCAGACTGAAAACTCCATGTTAAATCCGCTGTCACACAGCCAATAGTCTCATCATCCTACCCATCGATTCCCCCAGCTCGCGCACTGCGTCCTCCGGGTCCGCGGTGTTCCATTTAGGATTAGTGGGTTCAGAGGTGATCGGCCCCTGGTACCCGATGGCATCGAGCGCCCCGATAAACCCAGCCATATCGATGATCCCGGTCTCGCAGGGCAGCGCGCGTTCCGTGACCACCTGCTCGTCGATGGGCCGACCCGCGATCAGGTCGTTCACATGAACCGCCACCACTTCACGCACGTCCAACGCCCGAAGGTCCGCCACGGTCTCCCCGGCACAGTGCCAGTGGAAGCTATCCAGCAGCAGGCCGACGTTGGCATAACCACTGGCGCGGTTCAGCTCGCGCAGGCCTTTCATGTCGTATAGGAAAGGGTGTTTGTGCCCGGCACGCCGTGTCTTCGGGCTGACGTACTCAAGCGCAAGCGACAGTCCGTGATCCGCCAGGACCGGCGCGACCCGCGTGATGCGGTCGAGGTGCAACTGAAAAAACTCATCGAAAGGCTTGTCGTCATCGAACGGAAGCACCACCGCGGCTGTGCGCGTGTAGCCAAGTTGCTCAGCCAGGTCGGCCAGCGAGGCCAGTCTTAGAACGCCGGCCTGCCAGGTCGCTTCATCGCAGGAGATCTTCCCCGGGAGGATCGAGCAGTAGCCCGGCTTGAGCCCGGCGTCATTCAGCGCCGCCTTAAAAGCCGCAACGCCCATTTCTCGGAGGCGGGCCTCTTGTTTATCCAGCCTGAGGTCGACGCCGTGAAAGCCGTATCGTTTCGCGTAATCAATAATCCCGATCGGGTCCGCATCGATACCGATCATGTCAGCCATCAGACTTGTGTACATGGCTTTCTCTATACCGCCGGAAGTTTGTAGTTCGGGTTTCGGTCAATGCACGCTGACACGACGGCACTCTTCAAGCAGCGCGATCTGACGACGCACACTCGCGGGCGTGATATACAGGCCCGCGCCGTGATTGATCGTTTTGTAGAGGTCGCGGTAGAACATCACGTATTCGCCGGGGTGGTCCTCGGGCTTGGACCATGAGCTGGTCTTCCACTCAAGGTCTTCGCGGTTGTACTCGCGGACCTGCGTCTTCATGCGGTTGACAGGGCGTTCGGGCATGACTGACCAGTCGATCCACTTCCAGTCCAGCTTCTCCATCGTGCCGTGCAGCCCTCCGGCCGTGCCCATGATGTGCCAGCGTTCCTGCGCGTAGGCGCTTGCGCTGGTGAGTTCGACGTCGATCGTCGGGGCATCTTCTGCCCGGAGGATCACCTTGACGTGGTCTTCGGTGTCGCCAGAGGTCAACGCCTGCTGGAGGTCGACGAAGGGCTGGGGTTCGTGATCGCCGAACAAGACGATCGCGTGGTCCAGGAGGTGGGCCCCGTTGTTATTCAACAGTCCGCCGCCGAACTCCTGGAGCGTCTGCCAGTCCCACCGCCGACTGAACCCGTGCCATGCCATACGGATCTGGATGATCCGGCCCAGCACGCCGGAGTCGATGATCTCGCGGACCTTCAGGAAATGCGGCTCGTACCGGCGGTTCTGAAAGGGCGCAAGCACCCGGCCGGTTTCTTCGGACACGTCGATCGCGGTGTCGGCCTCGGCCACACTCAACGCGAAAGGCTTCTCGCAGACGACGTGCTTGCCCAAGCGCATCGCGGCCACCGAGTGCTCCATATGAAAAAGATTCGGCGACGCCACGACCAGCAGGTCGAACGAATCGTCTTTGATCAACTCATCAAAATCGGAATAGCCCCGGCAGCCGAATGTGCGTTCGGCCTCGGCGATGCGCCCCTCGTCCGCGTCCGCCACCGCAACGACCTTGTACTGGCTGGACATGGCCTGGAAAGTCTTGGCGTGGATGTTCCAACCGCTTCGACCAAGCCCCGCGATCCCCACCTTAATAGGCAAACCGTTTCCGTTGACCATGATGCTCAATACTCCTGCCCGGCTAAATCATACGGCAATCGTGAAAGGCTTAGCGTATCCGCGACTCGCCTGACCACAGGTCCGGGCTCGCGCCCAGCAGGTTCTTGACCTCAGCCGTCGCCGCGTCCAGCCTGGACAGGGTGTCCTTGGACAGGCTGATCTTGGAGGCCTCGATATTCTGCTTGACCTGGTCGGGCCTGCTTGCGCCGGCCAGCACCGACATCACGCCCGGCTGGTGCAGGCACCACGCCAGGGCCACGCGGCTCATAGGCTCGCCGATATCGTTGCAAATCTGTTGAATCTGCGCGATCGCTTCAAATGTTTCTTTCTCACAACCCGCCCCGCCGTGCCGGGCGAGCTCGCGATCGCCGCTGAAGTGGCGTGTCCGCTGCCTGCCCGCGGGGACCTCATCGGCCGACTTATAGCGACCGGTCAGGAGCCCCTGCGCCAATGGGGAATAACAGAGGATGCCCATCTGATGCTCAAGACAAAGATCGGTGATATCGAACTCGATCGACCGCATCAGCATGTTGTAGGCCAACTGATTGGTCTGCAGCTTCGTGATGCCCACCGCTTCCGCCAGATCGATCGGGCCGTAGTTACACACACCCAGCGCTCGGACCTTACCGCTGGTGACCAACGTCTCCATCGCGCGGAGTGTTTCCTCGGCCGGGACCGTGCGGCGGTTCCAGTGGATCTGATAGAGGTCGATGTAATCGGTGCGAAGCCGTTTAAGGCTGACGTCGCAGTCGTTGGCGATCTCTTCGGCGGACAGGGTCTGGCCGCTGGCCTTGGTCGCGAGGATGACTTTGTCGCGTTTGCCTTCGAGCGCCTTGCCGACCAGCTCTTCCGACTCGCCGTTGCCGTATGCCGGGGCGGTGTCGAAAAGTGTGATGCCGTGATCCAGAGCGGTGTTCACGGTCGCGATCGCTTCATCAGCGCCGATCCCGCCGTAGGTTTCGCTGGCCACGATCGACATGCACCCCAGGGCGACAGGCGAAACGGGCAGGTCGATTCCGGCGATTTGTCGAACAGTTGAGGCGGCGGGGTCTTGCACGGTCATATACTCAAACTCCTGCTGGCCCAGCCAACGCCGGGGATTACCTATATACCTATAATGGATACACCGAAACGAAAAAGCGGCTTCTAGCCTGTTTTTCCATGTTATCTTATTCCCGTTAAATGTTCAAGAAACTTTCAACGAGGCCCGACAAACTTTACATGGCCAAAAAACGTAAGTGAAGTTTATATAATTGTTTAAGCAAAATATTTGCCGCTGTAATATCTAATTTTTCCGTTGTAAAATCCTAATTCATAGGGTAGAATTGCATTATGTCGATCTCCGAAGTCGCAAAACTCGCCGGGGTGTCCCACGCCACGGTTTCGCGTGTGATCAACCGCCGGCCTGGCGTCTCACAGGACATGACGCGCAAGGTCCGGGACGCGATGAAACGCCTGAACTACACCCCCCCCGCCAAGCGCCGGGGCCCCCGCCCCAAGTCGCGATCGGGTGTGAGAACCGGCAACATCGCCCTGCTGTTCGTCGGCACCGACCCGACGCTGGTCGTCGCACCCGTCGCCAGCGGTGTGCTCCACGCGGCCGAGGAAGCACTCGCCGAACGGGGCTTCAATATGATCGTCGGCCGGTTGACCGACTCCGATCGCCTGCCGCCGACCGTCGCCAAGGGGCAGGTCGATGGCGTGCTGATGCACGGCTACCCCCCCTCGGACAACATCGCTGAAACCCTCAAGCACTTCCCCACGGTCTGGATGCTCAGCCAGCGTCGGCTGCACGGGTATTGGGGCGACCGCGTCGCGCCGGACAACCAGGCCATCGGCCGGGTCGCTGCGGAATACCTCCTTGAGCGTGCCCACCAGCACGTCGCGTTCTTCCACAGCAACACCACCCACATGGGCTTTGAGGTCCGTGCCAATTCATTTATCGACTGGGCCAAGGAGTCCGGCGTCAGCACCGCGACCATCATCGCCGACCCGGACGCACAGAACCTGACCGCCCAGCAGCAGGACTCACAGCAGCACCTGGATTCACTGGTCACACGCCTGCTGGAACTGTCGCCTAGGCCTACGGGCCTGTTTGTGCCCCGTGATACGATCGCCGTCAAGGTCTACCGCATGCTGCGAGACCACGGCATCGAACCCGGCCGCGATATGACCATCGTATCCTGTGACAACAACAACATCCTCGCGGGCCTGAGCCCACGCCCGGCCACCATCGACATCCGTCCGGACGTCATCGGCGACCGCGCGGTCGATCAACTGATCTGGCGGATGGAAAACCCAAGCGTGCCCGTGCGCTCGATCTGTCTGGTTGAGCCAAGGCTGATCCTGCCGGAGAACCTTAGCTGGTAATCGAACTGTTATTTTCACCACCGGCCCCGCGCCGGTCAGGAGAGGGTTAGATATGCATCATATGAAGTCCACACTCGCCCACACCGCGGCGAAACATATCACTGCGGCTACAGCCACGCTCCTGCTCGCCGTTGCACCGGCCTACGCCGCCGACTTCTTCGCCTCCAACGCCTCGCAGATCAGCTCCGCGATGAACAGCGCCGGGCCCGGCGACACGATCATCATGACCGACGGCGTCTGGACCAATCAGCACATCGAGTTCGAGGGCTTTGGCACCTCGGCCAACCCAATCACCCTGCGCCCGCAGACCCCGGGAGGCGTCACCCTCAACGGGACATCCACCCTCGACATCTCCGGCGACTGGCTTGTCGTCGACGGCCTGCAGTTCATCGGCGGGACGACCAGCGGGTCCAACGTCATCGAGTTCCGCGGTGACAACGGCGGCGCCACCAATTCACGGCTGACCAACACCACCATGATCGACTACAACCCCGCCAGCACCAGCACGCGGTACCAGTGGATCGGCATCTACGGAAACAACAACCGCATCGATCACAACTACTTCGAGAATCAGAACCACAACGGCGTCACCATCGTTGACTGGGTCGGCAAGACCGGCAACTCCACCGGCAGCAACCGGATCGACTCCAATTACTTCTACAACATGCCCAGCGGTGGCGGCGAGAACGGCTGGGAAACCATCCGCATCGGCGACAGCGCTAACTCGATGACGCACACGAACGACATCATCGAAAACAATCTTTTTTATAAAGTCAACGGCGAGATCGAGATCATCTCCAACAAGACCGGCAGCAACATCTACCGCAACAACACCTTCCTGGAATCCGAGGGCACGCTCACACTCCGGCACGGCAACAACGCCCTGGTCGAAGGCAACTTCTTCCTGGGCAACGACAAGCCTCAGACCGGCGGCATCCGGGTCATCGGGGAAGACCACACGATCATCAACAACTACCTGGAAGGGCTGGACGGCCGAAACGGCGGCGCAATCTCTATCTCCGCCGGCGTGGTGAACTCTGAATTGAATGAGTACTTCCAGGTCAAGAACGCATTAATCGCGTACAACACGATCATCGACATCGACGACGCGGCGATCAAGCTGGACGACGGGCTGGGCTCCAGCAGCCGAACGCTCCGCGGCGAAGACATCACCATCGCCAACAACCTCATCCGCAGCACCGACGAAACGCTTTTCGATGGCACGGAAGGCTCGAACTGGACGTGGGAAGGCAACATCGCTTTCGGGCAATCCCTGGGCAACATGGCGGGCGAGCCGGGGATCACCGTCATCGACCCCCTGATCACGCTCGATGCCGACGGCCTGTGGCGGCTCACCGCCAGCAGCCCGGCGATCAATAACGGCGTCGGCGATTACAGCAGCTACCTGACCGACGACATGGATGGGCAGGCACGTATCGGGACATTCGATATCGGTGCCGACGAGTTTTCTGCCGCGACGATCACACGCCGCCCGTTGCAGGTCGGCGACGTCGGCCCGCTGTGGATGTTCCCGCCGTCGCTCACGGGCGACCTGGACGGCGATGGGTTCGTCGGCATCAACGACTTGAATATCATCCTGGCCAACTGGAACCAGAACGTCCCGCCCGCCGATCCTGCGGCCGATCCTAGCGGCGATGGGTTCGTCGGCATCGATGACCTGAACGAGGTCCTGGGCAACTGGAACGCGGGGACGCCCCCGACCGCTGCGGCTATCCCCGAGCCCACCACGCTGGCACTTCTCGCGATGTGTGGCGCGGGCGTGATTGCAAGACGCCGGTAATCAATAAGCCTGATGTGTTTGGCTATCTATCCGAGGGCTGTCATCGGCTGAGCTGTATCGATCATTAATAAAGCACTTGGAGAGATCAGTTGTTAGCAATTAATCCCTATCCGAATCCCTCTTTAGTACGCGCCGCAATTCTGGGTGGCGTAGCGTCGACCCTTTTATATGCTTCCGGGACCGCCGATGCGACCGACTTCTTCGCCTCCAACGCCTCGCAGATCAGCTCCGCGATGAACAGCGCCGGGCCCGGCGACACGATCATCATGACCGACGGCGTCTGGACCAACCAGAACATCGACTTCGCGGGCTTCGGCACCGCCGCGAACCCCATCACCCTCCGCCCGCAGACACCGGGCGGCGTCACCCTCAACGGCGACTCCACGCTGAGCATCTCCGGCAACTGGCTCGTCGCCGACGGCCTGAACTTCGAGGGCGGCGCCCTGAGTTCCGGCAACGTCGTCGAGTTCCGAGGCAGCAACGGCAACGCCACCAACTCCCGGCTCACCAACTCCGCCATCGTCGATTACAACCCCTCGAACATCAACACACGGTACTTCTGGGTCTCGCTCTACGGCGACAACAACCGCGTTGACCACAACTACTTCAAGAACCAGAACCACTCCGGCGTCACCGTCGTTGACTGGTCCGACGGCACGACCAGCGGGCACCAGATCGACAACAACCACTTTGCCGACCGACCCGAGGGCAACGGTAACGGCTTTGAGACCATCCGTATCGGCACCAGCACCTACTCGATGAGCAACTCCAACGTCATCGTTGAAAACAACCTCTTCGAGCGAACCGACGGTGAGATCGAGATCATCTCCAACAAGACCGGCGGCAACATCTACCGCTACAACACCTTCTACGACTCGGCCGGCACGCTCACGCTCCGCCACGGCAACAACGCGACCGTCGAGGGCAACTTCTTCCTGGGTAACGGCAAGGACCAGTCCGGCGGCGTCCGCGTCATCGGCGAAGACCACACCATCATCAACAACTATTTCGCCAACCTCGACGACCGCGCCGACGGCGTGATCTCCCTGACCGCGGGCGTCGTAAACTCTCCGCTGAACCGCTACTTCCAGGTCAAGAACACCGTCATCGCACATAACACCGTGATCGACCCCAACGGCCCGGCGGTGACGTTCGACTACCTCTACGACCCCGTGCCCGACCCCAACAACGGCGAATTGCAGAACCTGCTCCCCGAAGACATCACGATGGCGAACAACCTGTTCCGTTCCAGCGGGGGCGACATCTTCGAGGGGCTGGAAGGCTCGGGATGGACATGGGAAGGCAACATCGCGTTCGGCGGGGGCCTGGGCCCGAAAACCGGGGACGCCGGCATCACCGTGATCGACCCGCAACTCACGCTCGGCACCGACGGCCTGTGGCGGCCCGGGTCCGGCAGCCCGACCGTCAACGGCGGCTCCGGGAACTACAGCGCCATCCTCACCACCGACATGGACGGGCAGGCACGCATCGGCGTCTTCGACGTCGGGGCGGATGAGTTTTCCGCCGCCGCCATCGTTCGCGCCCCGTTAACCGCAGACGACGTCGGCCCAGACTGGCTGAACATCGAACCCCCGGTCGGGGGCGAGGGCTGTTTCGCAAACGGCTGCGCCGTCCAGGCGGAGGACTATAAGTTCCTCACCGACCCGAATAGCAACGGCTCCGTCTGGAATCTCATCACAGATAACGATGCGCTCGGTGGCGAAGCCCTCCGCGCCCCCCCAGGCGCACTCGTCGATCTGGGGTCAGGCCCACACGACGCACTCGCGGTCTACGACATCGAGTTCGAGCAGCCAGGCACATACACCGCCTACTACCGCGTCCGCGGGTTCTCCACCGGGATGGACAGCTTCTACACACCCACCGACTTTAATGTCAACCCGGACGTCAATCAGGATTTCAGTGAAAACGGTGTGTTTGAATGGATCCAAGGCCAGACCTTCGTGGTTGGTGGAGCGCAGGTGGGTGTGCCCCTGGAGTTCCGTATCGGTAAACGTGAACAGATCGCCGATTTCGACGCCTTTGTCCTTCACCTGAACTCCAGCCTGTCGGACGCCCAATTGGATGGCTTGTTCAGCCCGCTGGTCGGTGACCTGGACGGCGATGGGTTCGTCGGGATCAACGACCTGAACATCGTCCTGGCGAACTGGAACCAGAGCGTCCCCCCCGGCGATCCGCTGGCCGATCCTAGCGGCGACGGGTTCGTCGGCATCGACGACCTTAACGAGGTTCTTGGTAATTGGAACGCGGGCACCCCGCCGAACGCGATTACCAATATTCCGGAACCGGCAACGGTCGGCGTCCTGGCGATCGCGGGCTTGGCTTCGCTTAACCGTCGCCGCTAATCCATCGTCCTCTCACCCATCAAGACACACGAGCAGGGAATCGCAACAGATGAATCACCACCGAATGCTGCCCACGATGCTGACCGCCATCGTGTGTATGATCGCATGCGCCGCCCCGGCTAACGCCGAGCTGAAACTCCCATCGATCTTTAATCATCACATGGTCCTGCAACGCGACGACGAGGTCCCGGTGTGGGGCTGGGCATCGCCCGGGCAGGCGGTGACCGTCACCCTCGGCGAACAGTCCACGTCCGACACGGCCGACGACGCAGGCAGGTGGCGTGTCAATCTCGATCCCCTGCCCGCAGGCGGCCCCTATGACATGACCATCACCGCAGA
>CBDUNP010000114.1:0-8751 GCA_965368605.1 uncultured bacterium
ATCCACGCCATCGCCCCAAAGACCGCGACCGACAGCCCGCCATACACCCCCTTGGGAGAGGCCCAGGCGTGCCGCATCACCAGGCCCAATTCGGGTGAGCCCTGTTCCTGTCGTATGGTTTTCTGCCGCTTACTACCCCAGAGAATCACCGGGACAAGCACCGCGATATAGGCCAGGATGATCGCGGCCTCGGCAAGGAGGAAACCCACGGTACTCAAGCGGTCCTGCAACAAGACGGGTGCTGCCATCAACAGCGTAAGGAACACGATGATCATCAGCCAGATCGCCAGGGCAAAACGCATCATAAAACTGCGCTCGGTGGAGGAGTCTGTGTGCTTGATGCTCAGCCATGTGCCGTAAATGCCCCCGAGCAGACCGAGCACGGGGCCTATAAAGATACTCATTGACAGTAACGATCCTGCCGACTTACCGGCGGCCCCACCACCAACCGCCGCGGTAGCGACCGAGGGCGTCACCGCCGACAGCGATGCCATGACTGCAATGGTAAAAGCCTGTGAAGGACGCGTGCTGCGCAGGCCGCGCTCAACCAAACCAGCAACTTCCTGCTTGACCATCGCTCTCGCACGTGAGAGGCGCTGCCTCACCGCCGCTTCACTGATCTCTAACGACCGGGCGATTTCGGCGGCGTCCGCCTGCTCACGGTAATGCAGGATCAGCACCTCCCTGTAATCGTTGGGGATTGATTCGATCGCACGCCAGACCAGCGCCGATTCCTCTTGCCTTTCTATGTGACTCTCCGGACTCGGCTCGGCGGTAGCGGGAGGCGTCGCATCGACAAGCGATACCGTTTGAGACCCAATGTCGGTGTGCCTTCGTCGCAGCCAGTCGCGGACGCGGTTGCGAGCGATCGCGCAGAGCCAGCCCGGCAGCTTGCTGGGGTCCTTCAGTGACCCGATCTTGCGCCAGGCCTGTAGGAAGATGTCCTGCGCCAGGTCCTCGCTGATCGGGATGTCGCCGGTGGCGTTGTAGGTGATGCTCGTCACCAGACCCTGATAGCGCTCCACCACACGGCGGAAGGCGTCACGTTGCCCCATGCGGACGGCCTGGCACAGTTCGATATCATTTTGTAGCTGAGTCATGGCTCGGTCTCCTTTATTGGCTTCAACAAACCAGACGCAGGAACCGAACAGCTGTGACAGAAAATAACCCCTGGGATCGTCAATAAAGACGCCAAACAGCTTAGGCCTATATTCTAACGTGTTTATATGTACTAAGTTGCGCTAGTGTTCCCGCCCGGCGAAACCGAGATTCTCTTCCATCCAGTCGTCGCTCTTAAGGACGCTCTTGCGTTGCTTGCGTGCGAGGCGTTGGGCGCGGGCCTGGGCCTTATCAAACAACCGCTTCATCCGTGACCCGGACACCTCTCGCTCCCCGGCCCGCGCCGCGGCGCGTCGGCTTGCGCGCGAGACATACTTGCGGACCAGCTCGTCTTCGAGGCTGACGAACGCGATCGCCGAACCCGGGTCGCCCTGACGCCCGGCCCGGCCATATAGCTGGCGATCGATCCGGCCGGACTCGTTACGGTCGGTCGAGATGACATGCAGCCCCCCCGCTTCCGCGATGCCCGGCCCGAGCTTGATGTCGGTACCACGGCCGGCCATGTTCGTCGCCACCGTGATCCGCCCGGGCTGGCCCGCCTGCTCGACGATGCCCGCCTCCTCTTCGTGACGCACCGCGTTAAGGACTTCGTGCTTCAGCGCCGCCGCGTTGAGCATCGAGCTGAGCTTCTCGCTCGCCTCGACGCTGCGCGTCCCGATCAGCACCGGTCGGCCGCCCTTATGCACGCGCTTGATCTCATCGACCACCGCCTTCCAGCGTGCCTCGGACGAACCAAACACACGGTCCGGATGCTGGATACGGATGCAGGGCCTGTGCGTCGGGATGCGCACGGTCGGCAGCTTGTACACCTGCCAGAACTCGTACCGGCCTTCCCAGGCCGTGCCCGTCATCCCGGAGAGTCGGCGGTACATCCTGAAGAACTTCTGGAAGCTCACGCGCGCCATCGTGTCCTTTGCGGGCGATACTTCCAGGCGTTCTTTCGCCTCGACCGCCTGATGCAAACCGTGCCGCCAGCTTCGGTCGGGCATGAGTCGGCCGGTGGATTCGTCCACGATGACAACCTTGCCGTCCTGGATGACGTATTGCTGTTCTTTCAGGAACAACTCCCGGGCGGTGATCGCCTGCACGATCAACTCGTCGCGCATGCGCGGGCTCTGCCAGACGCCGGGCATGCCTTCACATAGCTCGGCGGCCCGCGCCTTGCCGGCACGGGTCAGGTCCGTGTCGCGGTAACGCAGGTTGACTTTGTAATGCTCATCCTTGTTCATCTGCTGCGCAAGCCGAGCGGCCTGCTCAAACGCGAGGTCCTGCTCGGCGTTGGGCGCCTCGGTCGAGATGATCAGCGGGGTCACCGCCTCGTCGATCAGCAGCGAGTCGGCCTCGTCGATGATCGCGTTCTCCAGCCCGCGCATCACCAGCCGATCGACGCCGCTCATCCCGCCGTGATTGATCTTGGCGACCAGCGCCTGGGTCAGCCCGCGCATCCGGCCGAGCTGGAGCTGGTCACGCAGATAATCCGCCGCGGCCTCTTTGTTCGTGCAGTAGGTGATGTCCGCGTTGTACGCCTGCCGGCGCTGCGGCGGCGGCATCTCACCATCGACCCAGGCCACGCTCAACCCGCAGGCGGCGTAGAGCTTGCGCAGCGTGTTCGCGTCACGCTTGGCCAGGTAATCGTTGACCGTCATCACGTGGCAGCCACGCCCGCGCCAGCCGGCGATCACCGCGGGCATCGTCGCAACCAGCGTCTTGCCCTCGCCGGTCGCCAGCTCCGCCAGGCAGCCGTCCGCCATCGCGACCGCCGCCGCGACCTGCTCGCGGTAAGGCTCCATCCCCAATTCCCGACGGGACACCTCGCGCACCAGCGCCAGCGCATGATCGACGTGTTCTTTTTCTTCACGCCCCAGCCGAAAGATCCCGCGCAGCTCCAGCGCACGCTCCTTGATCGCGTCATCCGAGAGCGCGTGGTGCTCGGCCTGCATCGTCAGGATATGTTCAGCACGACGCAGGTACCGACCCCGCCTGGGGACCATCGGCACGAACAACCCGACCGCGCTGTCCCAGGCCGCGTCCAACCCCTTGGGCAGCTTCGGCGCGCTGCCCCGCTGCGCCAGCATCCGCCAGGCCCCCACCGGCGCAGCCCACGCCGGCGTCAGCGCCGACTGGATCGGCCCCGAATCGCTGGGCATACGCTGCTGGTTCGTGGCGATACTCATAAGCGTCAATCAAAAACGTTGCTGGATCACCTGACGGATCGCAAGCCACCACTGCGTCAGCAGCGGCGTGTTCGGCAGGTCAAACCGTGCGACGATCCGCTGCCCGGCATAAAGCGTCTCGGCTGAATCGCCGTCAATCACCGGCTCGATCTGTACCTCAAAAAACGGCTCCGTGGCGAGCGTGCCCTGATCGTCCTGCGAGTCGACCGCGATCGAACCGCCGCCGGCATACCCTAGCGCCGCGGAAGGCAGCTCACGACGCGCGGCTTTCAAGACCTTGACCACCTTGCCCTGCACCATCACCTCGGGCCGACCACGGACGCGCATCTGCACCATCGACCCTTCCCCCGAATCATCCATGATCTGAGGCCCGACAAACTGGTTCGTCGTCACACGGATCAATAACTTCTCGGTATCCGCCAACAGGCCGATCGGCTGGCCCTGCTGTACGTACGTCCCCGCGAGCCGGTCCGCCTGTTCGCTGAACCAGACGCCGTTCATGCCCGGCTGAATCTTTAATGCCGTGAGCTTTTCATTGACCCGATCGATCTGCTCGCTGACCGCTTGGATCTGCGCCTGCACGATCTGTGCCTGCGCAGGTTCGCTGGAACGGGCCTGACGGTAGTACGCCTCATACAGCCCGCGCTCGGCGAGCAGGCGTCGGCGTTCGATCTCTAATTCAACATTCGTCGTCGTCACCAAATCGCCCCCGTCGGTCTCGACCACCGAGGCGCTTGGGAGCACCGTCTGAATAAACCCGTCGGTCCCGGCATAGACCGTCTCGATCAGCCCGGGCTCGACGACGCCCTCGCCCCGGCCATGATAAGGCGCGGGGATAAATCCAAGCGTCCCGACCAGCAGCGCGATGAACAGCACCGTCGCCAGCTGCGCCCGGCCACGCACGCGGTGCAGCTCCGGGTTCGCCAGCAAGTAATGCGCCCACTTGAACAACGGCACAATCACCCACCCGATCACGCCCGACAGCGCCAGCAAGATGCCCATGTACTTCAACGCATCGACCACGAACAGGATGATCGAGACGGAGATAAACACCCGGTAGACCGCGGCGGCGAGGCAGTAAACAATCAGCCAGAATCGTTCACCCTTCGAGTGCGACGGGTCGCGGGGTCGGCGGACCCCGTAGACAAACTTCTTAACCAGGTAGTAGAGGTAATCCTTGCTGCGTTGCGCGAGGTTGGGCGTTTCCAGGATATCCGAGAGGATGTAGTAGCCGTCGAACTTGATCAGCGGGTTGACGTTGAACAGGATCGTGGTCACGCCGGCGATGAAGATCATGTTGTAGGCCAGCGCGTGCGTGACCGTGCCGGGGACGGAGTTGGCCCAGACGATCGCGGCGGCGGCACCGATGGCGACCTCGACGTACATCCCCGCCGCGCCGATGAAGGCGCGGTGCCACTTGTTGCGCAGCGACCAGGCGCTGGAGGCGTCTACGTAAGGCAGCGGCATGAAGACGATGAACATGATGCCCATCGTGTGGACCTCGCCGCCGGAGTGGCTCTGCCTGCCGAAGTGCTTACATGCGAACCCGTGGCCGAACTCGTGGATCGCCTTGATCAGGACCATGCAGACATAGAGCAGCGGGAGGTTCGCCGCGTCGAGGATGCCGGACTTCTGATCCCAGAGATCATCAACCTTCCCGGTGATCGACCACAGCCCCGCACCGACCAGGATAAACCAGAGCGCCAGCCCCACCGGTCCGAAGCACCAGCCGAACACCTTGACCCAGCTATCCAGGATGTTGTCCGGGTCGATCAGCGGGATGCGCGAGAACAGCAGGTTCATGAAGTACCCGCCGATCTCCTTGCGTCGCCGCTTCTTGAATCGCTCGAACATCCCGGCCGCATCGGCGGGGAGGTCCGCATCCAGCAGGTTCGACTGATACAACTGGCCCAGCAGCTGGATCGCCTCGCCCTGCGTCGGGGCGCTGTCGCCGAGCTGTTCGCAGCAGACCTTCCAGGCGTCGGCAACCGGGCGTCGCCCGTTCAGCAGACCGACGAAATGGTAGCTCGCCTCGTCCAGGCGGAAGAACTTGTTATTCGCCGAGTCGCGCAGGACGTGCCAGGTCCGCCCGCGGTAGCGTTGCCGATAGCTCTGCACCAGCGAGCGCAGCCGTGGCTTGAGCTCCGCGACGCGGTACCAGCTCTCGGAAAATGTCGGGCGATCTACGGGCAAGGCAGGGCCTGGGGTATAGGGTCTGGGATATAGTCAGAGTTCAGCTTAAACCGCTCCGATTAACAAGTCACCACATCGAAGATTTCAGATCAAACATCGCACATCACTCAGAACCACAGCTTCATCCGCAGCCAGTTCACAGCCTGCCGGGTCCAGATCCACGCGTACGAACGTTTGCCCGCGTCGATCTTGGCGATGCCCGCGGTGCCGGGGCGGAGTTTGCTGGTGGGCTCCAGGATCTTTACGCGGACGCCGAAGACATTTTTCTGATCCTTGACCTTGGCCATGGGCTCGATCCGCTCGACCTCGAAGCGCATGTACTTGCCGGGCTGCGCCGCGGTCGCCAGGTCGCCGGTCATGCCTTCCCGGATGTCGGCGATGCGGTCTTCGGAAACTTCCAGGCGGGCTCGCAGGTTGTCGAGTTGTGCGACCTCAAACAGCACGTCGCCCTTGGTCAGGGCCTGGCCCTCGCGGCGTTTCAGATCGCCCTCGACGACAATCCCCGTCACCTCGGGAACGATGTCCGCCCGGCTGAGCCAGTAATCTAATTCTTCGATGTCCGCAGCGACCTTGTCGGCCTGGTGCTGGGCGATCTGCACCTCCACGGTCTTGCCCTCACGCCGGGCCAGGTCCGCTTCTTTGATAAAGCGTTGCTGCTCGGCGGCGAGCGAGGCGCGGCGCAACCGCAACTCGGCGGTCTCCATCTGCGCCATCACGGTCTGCCCGGCGATCACCGTGTCGCCCGGCTCGATATTCACCTTCCTCATATACCCATCGAAAGGCGTCGCGATGACCCGGCCGTGCTGCGCCTCGATGATGAAGGGCGCATCGACCTTGTATGTGCCTTTGGCGAAAACCAAGAAGATGATCAACGCGGACACGCCGACCGCGGTCAGCTTCGCCCACGTGTGTGTCGGACCAACCAGCGTCGCGCCGGCGCGTTTGGCGCTGATCGCCAGCTTCGCGCCGATCCAGCGGTCGGTGTCGTGGAGGTTGCCGATCAGCGCGGCACAGAGGTTACAGGTCAGCCGTAACCCTTCCGCGTCACGCAGCGACAACGGCCGATCGCTTGGCCGTTCGACTGTCAACACACCGATGATGTCGTCGCCCCGTCGTAGCGGCAGGCTGCAAAGCGCCGTCGGGCCGTGCTTATCACTGAGCCGGGCCGCGGCGCGTGCGATGAACGGCGCCTCGGGCGACGCCGGGTGGACCACCTCGATCTGCTGATCCATGCACTCTTCCATCGCGGACTCGATGTCCTGGACGAGCTGCATCTTCCGGTTGAACTGCTCGGTCTGGCTCATCGCCTGGAGCTTGATGTAAGCGCCGCGTTGGATGCCCAGGCTGACACGCTCGGCCTGCCAGCGGTTGGCGATCTCGTTACAAAACGCAATCGACGCGGCCTTGAACCGCTGGTGCTCGTTGATCGCGGAGCAGACGCTCATCGCGCTGGCGAAGACATCCAGATCACCCTGCCGACGCTGCAGCGAAAGGCGCATCTCGTAGAGACTCAGCAATGTGACCGTCAGTTCCAACCGCTCACGGCACTGCTCAAGCAGCGCGGTGTCGTTGTGCGACAGGACAAACGCGCTGACACCACGGACCTGCCCGCCGCCACGCAGCGGGAGGATAACCAGGTGCTGGCGTGCGTTCTGGCCGTAGAGCTCCTCCGTCGAGTGCACGGGCAGCACCGCCGACTGAGCCGCCTCGACGACCGACGGCATCGCCTCGGCCGCCTGCGCAAGCCAGACCGGCGCGGGCGTCCCCGGCGCGGGCGCGGGATGGACCGCGAGCACCTCGGGCTGACCGCCTTCCCCGGCACGCAATACCGCGCCGGATTCCGCAAGACCCAGCTGACACTGCGCAGACAAGAGCCGACGCAGGAACTCCTCGGGCGGACCCTGGAACGCCACCAGCTCGTCAACAATCGCCGCCGGATTCACCGGCCCGGCATCCATGTGTGCGTGTTGTGTCATGCGTGGTACGTCGTGGGTCGGGATGAAACGGCCTGGCCGTGATCAATGCCCATCGCGGCGATCCATGACTGCTGCGATCCCCCGGCAGCGCCGAGGACTAAGGCGCTAAGACACAGCGATTACTTATTCGCGCGGTCCGAAACATTCAGCTTCAGCTCGCCGAACTTCTCTTCATAACCGCGGACGATCTGCCCCAGCGACAGGGCCAGGCGCTTGGCGGTGTAGTAGTTCAGGATCAGGCGGTTGTTCACCTGGAACAGGATGTCGCCGGCGACCTCCGCGTTCTGCCCCTGAGGGTTGGGCACGACCATGTTCAGCCCCAGGTCCACGATCACCTCTTCGCTGGTCGCGTTGGTCTTGAAGGCGTTGGCGTAGGTGGTGCCCATGCCGGTGTGATCGACCTTCAGCCGGACCTGCTTGCCGCCGGTCTGCTGCTTGGCCTGGTCTTCCACGGAATCGCCCTGCACGGGCACTTGTCTTGGTTCGTCTGCCAAAGCGGTACTCCTGTTTCTGGTATCTACTTAACTGTATCTGCCATCTGATAGTGTAGGCATGATGCCCGGAAGGTTATCGGTCGCTGTGGCATCGAACGGGCCGCCGGACAAGGCCTCTATCATCGGTGATTCAAAGACACCGTGCCAATAAAAACCCTTGCCGCTCGCCGCCCCGTACCCCGGATTCATCCCAGACCGGCTCGCGTAGCAGGGGCCCGATGCGGCCTTATATACTCACTCGACCGAGGCCTGGAAACGCTTTAGGTCGTCCGGCGTATTCAGTTGTGTGATCCCCGGAACACCTTCGGGCAGAGATACCGCCCGATGCCTGACCCGGTCGATCATCCGCCACATCGCCTGCTGCCCGGCATCAAGCTGCTGGCTGACAACCGACCGGATAGAGCTGTGATACAACGCAAACAACGGCTCCCACCGCTCGCCCCGGTACGCGACAACCTGGGCATCCTCAGATATATGCTTCAATAACCCTTCCGCCAGCGCCGCGTCAGGCTCAGCAAGATCGCAGGCCGACAACAACAGCCACCCCTCGCCGAAGCGCGCGACCCGGTCAGACAGCGCCGCCTCAAGCCCAGCCATCGGCCCCATCCCCGGCCGGGCATCCGCGATCGTTGCAAACCCCAGATCGTCATACGCCCCCACCGTTTCCGCCACGACCGTCAATGTGGACGCCACCGGTTCTATCGCGTCCGCCACCCGTTGAATCAACGGCTCGCCCCCGATCAGCACCCGCGCTTTATCCGTACCAAAACGGCGACTGCGACCGCCGGCAAGGAT
>CBDUNP010000115.1:0-8662 GCA_965368605.1 uncultured bacterium
GGCAGGGCGAGAGGTAAACCCCGCCGTGGATGCGTTGGGCGGCGGATTGGATGTCCGAGAGGGTGACTGGCATGGGGGTAGTATGACCGGAATAATCACTGTTACCAAACGAGTCGAAATTGTAGAAGATTTACACAACAAACATTAAACAAAATCGCCGATATCACGAGTCAACAATCATCTCATACTCAAGATTATGTTCCTCTAGAAAAACAGCAATGGACTCTTTGGTTTCTTCCCAACACTCGAGCCCAGCCGCTGGGAGTTGCGACGTGGCCTCTAAATAAATCTCAAAAGCACGCCGCCCCCCACTTCTCCCCACACAAACATCAGACAACCATACCGTGAATCCGCGACCATCAATTCTGTTCCATCTAAGGCATCGATCGGTGCTGCGGTCCGCGGAACACGATCTCAAGCCATTAATCAATGTATGAACGTCTCCAGTTAGGATGTCGGCGTATATTTTAAAGGTGATTGAATACTGTGCCTTGCTCATTGCAACTCACTCCGTTGGCTGCCAATCCTCCCCGTACCACCGTAGCATCGCCGGATCACGCTGCCCGACTTTCTCGAATGCGCGGATGCGCAGGAGACAGGCGTCGCAGTGGGCGCAGGGCTTGCCGTCGTCGATGGGGTCGTAGCAGGAGTGGGTGAGGCTGTAGTCGACGCCGAGCTTCAGGCCTTCTTCGATGATGCCGGTCTTGGGCAGGTCGACCAAGGGGGTGTGGACGGTGAGGTGTTGGCCCTCGACGCCGGCCTTGGTGGCGAGGTTGCTCATCGTTTCGAAGGCGCGGATGTATTCGCCCCGGCAGTCGGGATACCCGGAGTAGTCCACCGCGTTGACGCCAATAAAAATATCCGTGCTGTGGATGACCTCGGCGACGGCCAGCGCGTAGCTTAAGAAGATCGTGTTGCGGGCCGGGACGTAGGTGACGGGGATGCCGTGGGTCATCGCTTCGCCGTCGCGGTCCTTGGGGACGTCGATCGCGTCGGTCAGCGCCGAGCCGCCGAGGCTGCGCAGGTCGATGTTGATCCAGCGGTGCGAGACGACGCCGAGCTGTTGGGCAACCTTGGCGGCGGCGTCGATCTCGGCGCGGTGACGTTGACCGTAGTCGAAACTCAGGGCGTGGCAGGCGTAGCCCTGCGCGTTGGCGATGGCGAGGACGGTCGCGGAATCGAGACCGCCGGAGAGGAGGACGACGGCGGGCTTGGGCGTGGGTGTGTTGGCGGCGTCGGGCATGATTAAAAATAAGATTGGGGCAAGTGAAAATAAGGGGGCTACGCCCCGGCGTTGACTTTTTCGCTGGCGAGTTTTACAGCCAGGCGGATGGCGGCTTTCATGCTGCCGGGGTCGGCCTTGTTCTTGCCGACGATGTCGAAGGCGGTCCCGTGGTCCGGGCTGGTGCGGATCACCGGCAGGCCGAGCGTGACGTTCACCGCCTCGTCGAAAGACAGCAGCTTGACCGGGATCAACCCCTGGTCGTGATACATCGCGACAACCAGGTCATACCGCCCGGCGAGTGCGGCGTTAAATACCGTGTCGCCGGGGAAAGGGCCACGTGCGTCGATGCCGTGGCTCTTGGCCGCCTCGATGGCGGGGGTGATGATGCGGTTTTCCTCGTCGCCGAATCGGCCGTTCTCCGAGGCATGGGGGTTCAGCCCGGCGACGGCGATGCGCGGGTTGGCGATGCCCAACTGCTTGCAGAACTGGTTGCCCAGGTCGATCGGATCGTAGACCGCGCCGATGGTCAGGGTGTTGCGCAGGTCCATCAGGGGGATGTGGACGGTGGCGAGCGCGACGCGGAGCTTGGGCGACTCAAACGCCATGACGACGCGCTTGGTGCGCGTGCGGTGGGCGAACATCTCGGTGTGACCGGGGAACTTGCACCCCGCCATGTGCCAGGACTCTTTGCAGATCGGCGCGGTGACAACGGCATCGATGCCCGCATCTTCCACGGGCCGACCCGCCGCCGCGATGGCGTCGTCGATAAAGGTCAGGCTGGCCTGCCCGCCGGGGCGTGTCGGCTTGTGCATCGCCGAGCCGAGCTGGCTGTACTCGTCATAATCCAGGACCACGATGTCGTGGGTCAGGCTGAAGTCCGTGCGGGGCGAGTCGTGCTGAACCCGCCACCAGTACGGCTCGATCTCGGCCAGGTCCGCCGCGTATGCCAGCAGTTCGTTCATCCCGTAGACCACAAACCGGGCGAGCGCACGGATCTGCGGGTCCGCCAGCGCCTTGACCACGACCTCGGGGCCGATGCCGGAGGGGTCGCCCATCGTGATCCCGATCACGGGCTTGCGCCGAGGATTCTCACCGGTGCCGGCCGCGGGGGCGGGAGGTTTCGGGTTGTCTGACGGCTGATTCACGACCACATCGTACCACCGCGACGCGGCCAGGCGAGTGCGGCTGTTATGAAACATGTGTGATTCGCTTGACGGCGTGTGGATGGCGTAACATGGGGGGATGAGCAGTACCAATCAAGACGTGTGTACGCCGGTGGCGGTGGTCGGCGTTGGGCGGATGGGCCGACACCACGCGCGGACGTATAAGCAGATGCCGGACGCGGACCTCAAAGCGGTCGTGGATTTCGATGCGTCACGCGCACAGGCGGTCGCCGATGAATATGGCTGCGAGGCCTACAGCACCGTCGAGCAGATGCTCGAAGCGCACCCGCAGGTCCAGGCCGTGACGGTGGCGGTGCCGACGGTGTACCACCGCGCCGCGGCGGAGCCGTTATTGAAAAAGCAGATCGCCTGCCTGATCGAGAAGCCGTTAGCCCCGAGCGTGGCGGACTGCCGGGCGCTGGTCGATTGCGCGAAAGAGAACAACACGGTGCTGCAGGTCGGCCACACGGAGCGGTTCAACCCCGCGCTGCGCGCCGCCAAGGCGCTGGGCTTCAAGGCCCGGTTCATGCAGGCCGAGCGGGTCAGCCCGATGACCTTCCGGTCGATGGACGTCGGCGTGGTGATGGACATGATGATCCACGACCTGGATATCGTGCTGAGCCTGGCGGGTTCGCCGATCAAGTCGGTCGAGGCGACCGGCGTCGCGGTCCTCGGCGAACACGAAGACATCGCCAACGCACGGATCGTCTTTGAGAATGGATGCGTCGCCAATATCACCGCCTCCCGGATGGCGTTGAACACCGAGCGGAAGCTGCGCGTGTTCTCCGAGAGCGGGTTCATCAACCTGAACTACGCAACACGCGACGGGGTCGTGGTGCAGACCGACGGGGACAACCGCGAAGCGATGCTGAAGGTGCGCGAGCAGCTCGCGGCGGGCCAGGACCTGTCGGACCTGAAATACCTGGACATGGTGAAGGTTCAGCCGTTGAGCTTTGACCTGCCGGAGGGCGAAGACGATCAGTTGACCGCGGAGCAGAACAACTTCCTAAGCGCGGTCAGGCACGGCACGGCACCGGCGGTCGACGGCGAGGCGGGGCTCGCCGCGGTGGACGCGGCGCAGCGGGTGGTCCAGGCCATCCGCGAGCACACATGGGAGGGCCATGCGGGGTCGGCGTTGCTACTGAATAGCTAGGCGTACCGCCTGCGCCGATACCTGCGGACACGATAATGCTCTTGCCGATCATGCTACTGTGCCTGCCGATCCTGCTTTTTTTAAGCGGCTTCTTTTCGGGCAGCGAGACGGCGCTGTTCAGCCTGACCCGTCACCAGCGCACGGTGATCAAGGAATCAGACACGTTTACCGGGACGGCGGTCACGACGCTCCTGTCCGAAACACGTTCGCTTCTGATCACCCTGCTGATGGGGAACATCACCATCAACGTGCTGTACTTCGTGGTGAGCACGAAGCTGCTGCTGCATCTGAGCGAAGAGCAGGTGATTGGGACCGCGGCGTTGAGTGTGCTGAGTGTCGCGCCCCTGCTTGCGATCATTATCCTCGGCGAGGTGCTGCCCAAGCTCGCCGCCGCCCGATACCCGGCGAAGTGTTCGAGGCTCGCGGCGATGCCGTTGCTGGTGGTGCATCGTGTGATCTCACCGATACGGATCGTGGCCTCTGCGATGGTGATCACGCCGCTGGCACGGCTGATCGCGCCGTCGAAGCAGCCCGACGCGCTCTCCCCCGACGAGCTGGCCTCCATGCTCGAACTCAGCCAAGGCCAGGGCGTCATCGACCCGCAGGAGCAGCGGATGCTTCGGCAGGTCTTGGAGCTTGGTCGTGTCAAAGTTGACGAACTGATGACGCCGAGGGTTGATCTCGAGGCGGTGGATATCGAAAACGATCCCGCAGAGCTGGTCGCGTTTTTCAAGCAGACGAAGCTTCGGCAGGTGCCGGCGTACCGGGAGAACCTGGACAAGATCGAGGGAGTCATCCGGGCGAGGCGTGCGTTGCTGCACCCGCCGAGCAGCCGGCTGGAGGTCAATGCGTTGATCGAGCCGGTGCTATTCGTGCCGCAGCAACAACACGCCGACCAGCTGCTGGCGGAGCTGCGTGCCAAGGGGATGACGCTGGCGGTCGTCGTCGATGAGTACGGCGGGACGGCCGGGCTGGTCACGCTCGAAGACGTCGCGGAACACCTGGTCGGCGAGATCGCCGGCGGGCACGACCGGGGCGACGAACCGATGGTTGAGCGTATCTCGCCCAGCAGTTGGCGCGTCAGCGCGGAGCTATCCACACGCGACTGGGCGGAGGCGTTTGGGAAAAGCCTGCCCCCAGACGTGTTGAAAACCCTAGAAGCGGTGAACACACTCAGCGGGCTCGTCATGGCCCGGCTTGGGCGTGCGGCGGAGGTTGGGGACCGGGTCACGATCGGGAACCTGGTCCTGCTTGTCGATGAAATGGACAACCGACGGATCGAAACCGTGACGGTTCAGCTGGCGGAGCCGCGGGAAACATGGCAAGAGGCGGCGGACCCGGCGGGCCCGAACGATACGGACAAAAAACAGGCCGCCGAGGGAGCCGGGGGATCGGGGGTGGGCGATGAGTAACGGGATGCTGATCTTCTGGAGCGTGCTGGCGGTGATTGGGTTTGCCGGCTCGGCGATGTACTCGGGCCTGGAGACCGGGGCCTATAGCCTCAACCGCATCCGCCTGCATGTGATGATGCACCGGGGCAACCACGCCGCAAAGGTATTGCACCACCTGATCACCCACCCGACCGTCCTGCTGACCACGCTGCTGATCGGGAACAACATCACGAACTACCTGGGCACCGCCGCGATGGGCGTCGTGATCGAGTCGCGCGGGCTCAGTGATTGGGAAGCGATCCTGCTGAACACGTTGATCGTGACACCGGTGCTATTTGTCGTCGGCGAGACGCTGCCGAAGGACCTGTTCGCGGCGCACAGCGACCGGCTGATGTATCGGCTGGCGCCGGTCTTGAGTGTGTCGCGGAACCTGTTTTACTACACCGGTCTGACCCCGCTGATCGGCCTGTTCAGCGGGCTGATGATGAAGGCCATCGGACGCGACCCGCGCGTCGGCGCGTTCCACCCACGGAGACAGGTCGGGCTGCTGGTGCGCGAAGGCGTCGGCTACGGGCTGTTGACGCAGGAGCAGTCGGCGATCGTTGACCGGGTGCTGGACCTGGCGGGGCGGACGGTGCAGGAAGAGATGACCGCCTGGGGGAGTGTTGAGAAGATACGCCTGGGCGACAGCCCGGCGATGATCCGTCGGCTGGCGCAACGCACGACGCACACACGCGTCCCCGTGCTCGACCGTAACGGTGCCGTGGCCGGGATACTTAACCTCAACACCGCCCTGGCCCACGACGCCGAAGACTGCCCCCCGATCAACGAACTGATGGTGCCCGCCGAATCGGTTTCGCAGAACCTTTCCGTGCGCGACGCGCTCAGTATCCTCCAGCAGCACGCCACCGGCCAGGCGATCGTTACCGGAACCCGCGGCGAACCCGTCGGCGTCGTCACCATCAAAGACCTGATCGAACCGATCACCGGCGACCTTGCGAAATGGTAGTTGCCACGAAACGATAATTTGTCAATGTTACGCCGCCGCAACCACGCAACCCTCTTATTTCCTGCTTTCCCAATTTCCTGATTTCACGCTTTTCCCAACCCATGCAATGGTCCACCTCAGACATCGCCGACGCTATGGAAGCCGGCCTGAAAAAGTGCGCCGAAGAAGCGGACCTCGAGCAGGCTGTGTACGGGATTGATGCGCTGGACGAGCTGGGGCTGCACCCGCTGATCGAACGCGCCATGTCGGACGGCGGGTTCGGCGTCTGGCGCGAGCAGCGCTACCCCGACGACCGCAGTAAATCCAAACGAAGCGAGGGCCTGCGCTGCGACCTGGTCCTGACACACGACGGCCTGCCGCTGCGCGACCCGCTGATCAAAGGCACCCTCTTCGACGACCAGCCCGCCGCCGACCCCGAGGCGTCCTACTGGCTGGAGGTCAAAACCGTCGCACAGTTCGAGACTTCAGGCCCCTTCCCGCGCTACTCCGCCGAGCTGCTTTCGCCGGTCGTCAAAGACATCAAAAAAATCTGGTCCGATGGCTCGATCCGCCACGGCGGCCTGCTGCTGATCCTCTTCACCGCCTCCCAAGAAATCGCCGAACACGACCTGGCGACCTGGCACACCAAATGCCTGGACAAAAACTACCCGGTCGGCGCCCCGGCCGTGCGCGGCTTCGACATCAATGACCGCATCGGGAACGCCTGGTGCGCCATCGCGGTGTTTGGCATACGCGGGGGGTAACCACACTCACGACTATGTCGTGGGTATCACGTTTTGAAGCTTCCCCCACACCTCATCCACCGTGATCTTCGAGATCAGCGTCGGGTCGTCCAGGTGTTTGCGGTAGTTGGATTGGTATTGGTCGGCGTCGGGGGGGCGGATGACACTGTTGGATTGCTGGTAGGGGCCGACGAGTGCGGGGTCGGTGGGGCCGAAGATCGCGACGACGGGACGGGCGAAGCCGACGGCGATGTGCAGGGGGGCGGAGTCGTTGCAGATCAGGACGCGGGGTTGGCTGAGCAGGGCCATCATCTGGCCGACGGTGGTGGTTGGGAAGGTGACGCGGTCACGGAGGTCGCCACCTGATGCGCCGTCGCCCATGAGTGTTTCAAAGATGGGCAGGACCTGTTCGCGTTCGTTGGGGGAGGCGATGAGGACGAGCTTGTCGCCGGCGAGGTTGTTTTCGATCATCTTGCGGGCGACCTGGCCGTAGCGCTCGATCGGCCAGCACTTGCAGCCCCAGCGTGCGGTCGGGGCGATGCAGGTGTAGCCGGCCGCGCCGATGCCGTGGTCCTGCTTGAAGGTGTTCAGCCAGTCGGCGTCATCCTGCGAAAGGTGCAGCTGCATGTCGTGGACAAGTGTGACGCCGTCGGCTTCGAGCAACCCGAGCATGCGGTCGACGGTATGTGTTTGTGTATCGATTCGATGACGGCGGTTGTATCCCAGCCAGCCCGCTTCGCGCGCGTTGGCAAAACCGACCCGTTTCTTGGCACCGGTCAGGCGCGTAAACAGCCCGGAACGGAAAAGCCCCTGCAGGTCGTAGACCGCGTCGTATTTTTTCTCACGCAGCAGCTTCGCAAACCGCCAGCCGGCACGGGTCGACGCAGGCGAGAGGCCAAACCGCGACAGTTCCTTGCGGTCGAACTCGATAACGCCGTCGAGCATCGGGTGGTGGCGCACGGCATCGGCGAAGGCCTTGGCGACCAGCCAGTCGATGTGGGCATCCGGGAACGCCCGCCGGAGCGACGCCAGGACCGGCACCGTCCGCGCGACATCGCCCAGCGCCGTGGGCCGAACGATCAGAATCCGTCGGGGGGCTCGGCGGCCCGCATCGGCCGGTTGAGATGAATCGGGCGTGGGCATAGCCCCTTAATATAGTCGCCCGCGCGGGTTGTGCCTGCGAGGGGAATGGGATGCGGGGCCGGGGGCGCTGGCGGATTGGACTTTCCGCCCATACACTTGGCTTCCTCCTCGGGCGTAATCCGGGGGCGATTTAACCCGATCCGGACATCCCGAACCCCGGCAGTTGACCCGTCATGACCATCGCACTGATCTCCGACATCCACGCCAACCTCACCGCGCTTAAGGCGGTGATGGCTGACATTGATCAGCGCGAGATCAAGCGGATCGTGTGCCTGGGGGATATCGTCGGTTATGGGCCGAACCCGCTGGAGTGCCTGGACACCGTGATGGAGCGGTGCGAGTGGGCGCTGATGGGGAATCACGATTTTGCGGCGCTGTATGAGCCGACGAGTTTTAATACGAGTGCCGAGCAGGCGGCCTTTTGGACGCGTCGGCAGTTCGAGCTCGAGCCCGACCCGGTCAAGCAGAAAAAACGCTGGGAGTTCCTGGGGAATCTGCTGATCCGCAATAAAGCGGAAAATGCGCTTTGGGTGCATGCGTCTCCGCGTCGACCGATCAATGAGTATATTTTCCCGGATGACGTGATGACCTCCCCGGGCAAGATGCAATCGATTTTTGATCGGACGGATGGGCGGTGTTTCTGTGGGCACACGCATGTGCCGGGGGTGTTTACGGATGAGCCGGACTTCTACCCCCCTACCGACCTGGGCGGGACGCATACTTTTTCTGAGCGAGAGAAAGTCATCGTGAACCCGGGCAGCGTCGGCCAACCGCGCGACCGCGACCCCCGCGCCAGCTACGCCATCCTCAACGAAGACACCGTCGAGTTCGTCCGCATCGAATACGACATCCAGAA
>CBDUNP010000116.1:0-8651 GCA_965368605.1 uncultured bacterium
TCCAGCTTCCTGAACCGCGCACAGGACTTGCCCATGTCCACCCGCTTGCCGGTCGCTTTCCAGGCCGCCTTGAACCGCTCGGCCGCGTCCCCTTCGGTGTAGAGACAAAACAGGTACACCGCCATGTAGTTCTTCTGCGACGCCAGCGACGCGAACGGCAGCGGCTGCTTCGGGTCACAGTGATACCCCGCCGGGTAGATCGCGTGCGGTACGAAATAACCGATCATCCCGTACTGCATTCCCTCGACATACCCCTTCGGCAGGTTCTTGAGGATCACCGCCCGAACCGCATCAATCGCCTCCCGACGATCGGCGGGGAGTTCAGCGAGGTAGTCTTTGACGGTGGCGGCTTTGCTTTGCATATACGGCTACCGCTATCGAAATGTTGTACATCTTAGTATTCGTCGATCTACTTGTGAAACCCTTGCCAGATGATTTTGCCGTTTTTCGGGTTAATGCCGCAAGTATAGCAGCTGAACGATTCTGCGATTACCGGATTCAACCACCACTTCGTAGAAGTAGATAATCCAACATAACAATCTACGCGACTAGCATTATGTTCACACTCGGGTAATTCAGCAGCCCAGGCTTGGCGACCGTCTGGTCTGTACCCCACTAAATTGTGGGCACTCTTCGACTTGTCTGGGTACGCGTCAGGGTTCATTAAAACTACAAGGATTCCACGTTTCACTCGTGCGTCGAGTATTGGGTATGGTGTTATTACCGTATTACGGTTGTATTTAATTTCATTGCCAGAAAATGAAATCATGCTGGCCTCATATCAATATGTTGCCAAATTATTAGTGGATGTCTGAGGCACTATGAATTAGGATTGATTGAACTCAGATATCGAAGTACATACTAAACTCGTGCGGATGCGGTCGGTGCCGTAGGGCGTTGATCTCGTTTTCGCGTTTGTATTTGATCCAGTAGTGGATGATCTGTTTCGTGAAGACGTTGCCTTCCAGCAGGTAGTCGTGGTCTTTTTCCAGGCCGGTCAGGGCGCTCTCCAAGTCGACCGGGGCGGCTTCGATCAGTTCCAGCTCGTGGGGTTCCAGGTCGTTGAGGTTCTTATCGACGGGGTTGCCGGGGTCGATCTTGTTCTTGATCCCGTCGGCGGCGGCCATCGTCATCGCGGCGAAGGCCAGGTACGGGTTGCACGACGAGTCCGGGCAGCGGAACTCGATGCGTTTGGCGGTGGGGTCCGATGAGTAGCCGGGGATGCGGACCGCCGCGGCGCGGTTCCGCGAGGAGTACACCATGTTTACCGGCGCTTCGTAGCCGGGGACCAGGCGTTTGTAGCTGTTCGTCGTCGGGTTGGTAAAGGCTAGTAAGCTCTTGGCGTGTTTCAGCAGGCCCCCGATCGCGTAGAGCCCCACCTTCGACATCCCGGCGTAGTGGTTGCCGGCGAACAACGGCTTGCCCTTCTTCCACATCGAGAAGTGCGTGTGCATCCCCGACCCGTTATCCATGAACAACGGCTTGGGCATAAACGTCGCCACCTTCCCGTGCTGTGCCGCGACGTTCTTGACGACGTACTTGAACAGCATGCAGATGTCCGCCATGCGCAGCAGGTCCATGTGTTCCAGGTCGATCTCGCACTGCCCGCCAGTCGCGACCTCGTGGTGGTGCCCCTCGACCTGGATCCCCACGTCCGACAAGACCCGGCACATCTGCGAACGCATATCCGATAGCGAATCCATCGGCGGCCCGGGGAAAAACCCGTCGTTCTGCCGGACCTGATAGCCCAGGTTCGTCGGGTCGGGCTTGACGCTGTTCCAGCTGCCCTCGACCGAGTCCATCCGGTACGACGCGCTGTTCACGTCCTGCCCGTAGCTGACGTTGTCGAAGACAAAGAACTCCATCTCCGGGCCAAACACCGCGCGGTCCGCGATCCCCGCCTTCTTGATGTAGTCCGCCGCCTTCCGCCCGACCGAGCGCGGGTCGCGGGAGTACTGCTTCTTGGTCACCGGGTCCTTGACATCGCAGATCAGCGCCAGCGTCGGGTGCTGGCGGAACGGGTCGACGTGGGCCGTGCTCGCCACCGGGACGATGAGCATGTCGGTCTCGTTGATCTCTTCCCAGCCCCGGATGCAAGAGCCGTCAAACCCAAACCCGTCCCTGAACGACTTCTCTTTGAGCTCGCTGATCGGAAACGTGATGTGCTGCCAGAGCCCGGGGAAGTCCATGAACCGGCAGTCGATGAACTCGATTTTCTTGGTCTTGACTAGTTGCAGCACCTGCTTGGGCGTCATCGTTCAGATCCTCGGGGCCTGGGGTTTCATAAGCGGAACCAGCATAACTTGCGATCGCGCATCGGGCCATCTTCATCCGTGATGGCGAAGTGGGCAGCGGTGGGGCGGGCGTGGTCAATGGGTGGCCGGCGTGACGCCGCATCAACGCCGACTGAAGTGCGGGCTGAACATAAACACCAAAATCGCCAGCCAGAACACCAGCGCGAACAGCGCCCACACCGGCACGTCCATGTTGATCGTCGCCAGCGCGACCGCGCCCGAGGCCGCCGCCGTGATGCCGGCGTAGAACGTGACTTTCTGCCGCCGCCACGCCTGGGTGGAGACCAGCTTCGAGAAGATGATCGCCAAGACGCCCGCGTACCCCGCCCAGAAGTAGAGGTCCGTCACCGCGAACCACCACCCAAGCCCCGCCAGCACGACCCCGATCAACCCCAGCACGCCGAACCCGTCGGTCGCGAGCCGGTCTTCCTTGTCCAGCGCGTTCCACCCGTGGGGGTTCAGCCTCAGCGACAGGTTAAACAACGGCACCGCGATCCAGGTCGCCAGCGCGAACGCCAGGTACAGCCCGATGACCACCAGCGCGTAAGGCCGAAGCGCCTCATTGTTCCGCGCGATCCCGCGCACGACCTGATACCCGATGTACGCCCCGATCAGGATCCCCGTCCGTGTCCGCCCGTCCATCCGCGCCATCATCAGGAAGAAGCCCAGGATCAGACGGTAAATAATATTCCGGGCCTTGAGCGCCTCGACCAGACCGGCCCGGGCGTACGCATGGCCCGGCTCGATACGCAACGCCTCCTCAAAATGCTTGAGCGCCTCCTTGGGCTTGTTCGTGTGCATCAACGCCCAGCCCTGCGTCGCGTGCGCATCCGCGTTCTCCGGCGCCGCACGCATCGTCCGCGCGATCGTCCCGGCCGCCTCCTGCGATCGGCCCATCTGCGTGAGCACCTGCGCCCGCATGTTCAGGCAGTCCACATCCTCCGGGTCCAGCGCCAGCCCGCGGTCCAGCGCCTGGATCGCCTCCTCACGCTTGTCCTCCTGCAGCAGCAACGCCGCGGTCAGTCGATGGCACGATGGCTGATACGGGTCCAGTCTCAACGCCTCATCCGCACACCGCCGCGCGTCGATCAGCTTCCCCTGGTCCAGGTGGATCGCGCCCATCAAGTAGTGCGGCAGGTAGAACTCCGGGGCCAGACGGATCGATTCACGCAGCGACTCTTTCGCCTCGTCCATCTTGTTCTGTTGCATCCGGCTGATCCCCAGCAGCGCATGCACATACCCGTCGTCCGGGTCCGCCTCCAGCCCACGACGCAGCTCGGCCTCGGCCATCTCGGGACGAGACTGATTCAGCAGCATCTCGGCTCGTGTCACATGCGGGTTGGGCAAGCCTTATCCTCCGGCGCGTCGGGCTCGACCCGGCGTCACTTCTTGAGCTTCAGATACGACAGCACGTCGTCGTACTCCCCGCCCTCGTTGGAATACAGCGCGTAGTTCCGGGCCGTGGCGAACCACTCCTTGGTCGTCGGCTTCGTGCCCTTGGCGGACTTCACCAGGTCGCTGGTCGATAGGGGGGTGGGGGTCCCGCTGGAGATGGCGTCGCGTATCTTCGCCTCGACCGCGCGGTCCACCACCGCCTTGAGGTCCGCACCAGAAAGCCCCTTGGTCTTCTTCGCCACCGTGTCCGCGTCCACGTCCTTCTGAGGCTTGCCTTTGAGCAGCACACGCAGCACCTGCGCCCGCGCGTCCTGGTCCGGCGGCGGCACGAACAACACGCGGTCGAACCGCCCGGGCCTGCGGAACGCCGAATCCAGATGCCACGGCGCGTTCGTCGCCGCCAGCACCAGCACCCCGTCGTTGCTGCTCTTGACCCCGTCCAGCTCCGCCAGGAACTGGTTAATCACCTGCCGCCCGGCCGAGCCCTGCAGGTCAGACCGCTTGGCCCCCAACGCATCGACCTCGTCGAAGAACAACACGCAAGGCGAGTTGCTCCGCGCATACTCAAACAACGCGTGCAGCTTCGCCTCGCTGTTGCCCAGGTACATGTCCAACACGTCGTTGATCCCGACCGCGATGAACCCGGCATCCACCTCGCCCGCCGTCGCCCGCGCCAGGTACGTCTTGCCGCAGCCCGGCGGGCCGTACATCAGCAGGCCGCCGCCGATCGCCTTGCCGTAGGCCTTGTAGATCTCCGGGTTCTTCATCGGCTCGATGAGCTTGATGCGGATCTCTTCTTTCAGGCTCTCCATCCCGCCGACATCGTCAAACCCAAGGTCCGGCCGCTCCATCTCGATCGGCGGCGCAACCTCGCCCGAAGACTCCGCACGCATCAGGATACGCCCCTCGGAATCGACCTCCGGGTTGTCTACAAAATCATCATCGTCCGCGATCACGCCCAACGCCTCAGCCAGGTCGCTGTCTTCGAGCTCCGGGTCCAGGTCGATCGCCCGCTGATACGCCACCGACGCCCGCGAGGGATCGCCCGACTTCAAGAGCAGGCGTGCATGAAGCATGTGCGCCTGCCCCGTAGCACCGGGCCGTTTAAGGACATCCTCGATCAATACCAGCGCCGCCGACGCCTTGCCCTGCTGCATCAGTGTCTGCCCAAGCCCGAGCATCAGCTTCTCGCTCGCCGGCGTCAGCTTCAGCCCCTCTCGGTACACCGCCTCGGCCTGATCAAACTCGCCGCGACCCAGCAACACGTTCCCCACGTGCGCACGCAGCACCACGTTGTCCGGCGACTGCCGCAACGCTTCCATTAAATCACGGATGGGTTCTGAATCACTCATCGTCAATCCCGGCCGCCGGTGCCGCGGACACGCCCGTCAGTGCCCGACCGCGACCTTCCCCAGTTTAGGTGTCAGTTCCTTCAGCAGCGTATCCAGCGTCGCCGCGTCCTTCGCCTCGGCGTTGAGCCTCAGCAACGGCTCGGTGTTGCTCGCACGCACGTTAAACCAGAAACCCTTGTTATCAAAGCAGTCGATCGTCACGCCGTCCAGGTCGTCGATCAGCTGTGCATCGGCTTTGTAATCCTCTTTCAGGCCCGCCATGATCCCGGCCTTGTCTTCGGCCTCAAAGTTAATCTCGCCGGACTGCGGGTACTGCTTATACGGCGCGATCAACTCGCTCAATGGCTTGTCACTCTCGCTGAGCACGCTCAGCACCGCCGCGAACGCGATTGCGCCCGAGTCCGCGAAGCTGTTGTTCTTGAAGTAGAAGTGCCCGCTGAGCTCCCCGCCGAAGATCCCGTCGGTCTCACGCAATAGCGCTTTCATATTGACGTGCCCGACCTTGCTCCGCGCCGGCTTGCCGCCGAGCTTCTTGATCGTCTGCTCGACCACCTTGCTTGCACGCAGGTCGTACACAACCGATGATCCGGGCTGCTGCTTGAGGAAGTGGTCGCAGAGGAACGCCGTCAGGTGGTCGCAGCCGATGACCTCGCCTTTCTCGTCGGTGATCATGCAACGGTCGGCATCTCCGTCGAAGCAGGCCCCAAGGTCCGTGCCCTCGCGTTTCACGCCTTCCTGCGTCGGCACCATGTTCTCGGCGACCAGCGGGTTCGGCTCGTGCGCCCACTGGTCCGTGAACTCGAAGTTCTCTTTCACGATCGACAGCTTGTCGACGCCCTTGAATACCTCAGGCACCAGCTTGGTCGCCATCCCGTTGCACGCATCGATGTATACCTTCAGCGGGCGTTTCAACGGCGTCAGGAAGCTGAGCACGTGCTCGCGGTATTCCGCCCACAGGTCGCGCTGCTCGAGTTTGCCCACCGCCAGCTTATCGGTCGAGTCGATCGACGCCGCGATGGCCTCGATCTCTTTCAGCCCGGAGTCCGCGCCGATCGGCTTGGCGCCGCCGCCTGAAATCTTGAACCCGATGTACTCGATCGGGTTATGGCTGGCGGTCGTCTGCACCCCACCCAGCGCGCCCTTGATATGCGGGATCGCGAAGTACATGAACGACGTGTCCGCCTGCCCCAGGTCGATCACGTCCATCCCCGAGGCACGCAGCCCGGCGATCAGCGCATCGGACATCGCCGGCGCGCTTGGCCGATGGTCCCGGCTGACAAGGAATGTCCCCGCCTGCCCGCCGTTGCCTTGCTTAAAGAACTCGCCGACCGCGTACCCGACCTTCCACCCGGCGTCTTCGTTCAGGGGGTCCGGGTAGATCGCGCGGACGTCGTAGGCCTTGAATATCTTGCCGATCATGCTTCACTCGCTCCTGTGCGTCGCTATTATTAAGGATTCACCGTCATAAACCGCGATGATAACGCACCAAGCCCACCCCGGCGACTAGCCCGCACGCCGCGGTAACCCGATTACGCCCCGTGACATTTGCATGTTCATGGGCTGGCCTTGAAAATAGACCCATGCCGAACAAGTTTTTAACGATCGGGATCGCCCTGGGTGTCGCCGCGCTGGTCCTGCTGCTGGCCGTGCTCATGGGCGGGCCACGCACCTCGGTCCAGGACCAGGCGGACTCCGCGTTTAATATCGAAGATGTCTACCCCGTCCCGGAGAACCCCGAGGACGGCCAGCTCCAGGTCGGCGAGGTACGCGGCATCGTCTACGAGGTCAGCGACAGCGGCATCCTCTTCTTCGCCAACCGCGTCGTCCCCAAGCCACAGGGCGTTATCGACGTCATCGAGACCACCGCCCAGATCCACCTCGCCCCCGGCCGGGAGCTGACCATCGTCGCCGACGAAGGCACCGTCGTCGCCCCCGACAACCACCCACGCGAAGGCGAGATGCGCGGCAACGTCGTCGTCACCCTCTACGAAACCCCCGACGGCTCCCCGGTCGACTTCGATACTGATCAACACGTCGTCATCCGCATGTACTTCGACGACCCCGTGCAGTTCGACCTGGAGCTCCAGCAGATCGACAGTGCCGGCAAGCTCTTTATGACCGGCCCGCAGGTCCAGTTCCGCGGCCAGGGCCTGAGCCTGAACTACAACCAGCTCCGCCACCGCATCGAACGCCTCGTCATCGAGCACGGCGAGTCCCTGCACTACATCCCCGAACCCAAGCCCACCGCCAAGACACCCACCCAAAAATCGCCTCCTAGGGTCAAGCCCGATTCATCGGCCGTCGCTTCTAAATCAAACACCTCTCCAGAAAGCCCGACCGCCCCTGCGGCTGGAACCGATACCTCAGCCGCAACCGACCCCGCCCCCAACACCGACGCCGGCGGCCGACCGATCCAGTTCTACCTCGCCACCTTCGAGGAACTCGACGACGTCCGCGTCGGCCAGGATCAGTACATCATCGAAGGCGACGACCTCTCCGCAATCTTCAGCGCCAAATCCGCGAAGGGCAATGACGACGCGCAGCAGCCCGAGGATGCTCTGGCCAGCGACGCCTCGCCCCGTTCCGAGCCCGGGGTAACACAAGGTTCCATCGAGCTCGCCGCCTCCGATCCCCTGCGCGGCGCACTGCTGCACGCACTCGCCGCCAGCATCGGCCAGGTCCCCGAGCAAGACAGCCGTTCGCTGGCGACCTTCACCGATGAAGACGTTGTCATCACCTGGAAAGGCCGGCTGGTCGTCTCGCCGTTGAGCGATCCGCCTAAAGAGATCGCCGGCCCGGACGACATCCGCGTCAGCGTCCGCGGCGTCCCCACAAAAATACGCACCGAGAACGGCGAAACCATCGACGCACCCGAGGTCTCCTTCTTCAGCCAGAACTCGCGTCTGCTGGCCAAAGGCACCCCCGACTCACCCGTCCACGTCAGCGCCCCGGACATGGGCAAGCTCCTCGGCCAAGAACTCTCCATCGACCAGCTCAATGCCAACGGCTACGTCCTGGGCCCCGGCCAACTCACCGGCCAGATCAAACAAGACCCCGAAGATTCAGCCGCAACGTCCTCCGATACCACAAACCCGACAGCCGAATCCCGTCCGATCTCCGTCGCTTTCGACAACCGCCTGGACCTGGATTTCTATCTAAAAGATAAAGACGCCTCCGCCGCGCCGGAACCTGATAACCCCATGTCCGGGGGCGATTCGCGCATCAAGGGCGTCAAGTCCGCCGCGTTCACGGGCAACGTCCGTGTCGACTACACCGACCTGGACATGACCGCCGACAGCCTGACCCTCGCCATGCTTGAAGATGCGCCGGAAGGTGACGACAAGCTCGCCGTCAGTTCGCTCGATGCGCAGGGCAACATCAAGGCCGACGTGGTCGATCAGGACGTCATGATCGAAGCGCACCGCCTCCACGCCGAGCCCGCCCGGGATCAGCTCGAACTCTTCGGAAAGCAGGGTGCCCCCGCACTCGTTATCCGCCCCGACGCCACGCTCGCCGGCGACCACATCGTCATGGACCAGCAGGCACGCACCGTCACCGTCATGGGCCCCGGCTGGTTCGACGTCATGCAAGACCCCGACGACCCCGGCAA
>CBDUNP010000117.1:0-8569 GCA_965368605.1 uncultured bacterium
TTGAAGCTCAGCGTCGTTTGCGCGTTCCCCCTGATCTACCCCGGCATCGCGCTGTCGTGTCTCGCGGTGTGGTTCCTGACCCGGCCGCAACAGGACCGTATCGAGCCCGCGTTTGACCGCGGCTATCGCGTGGCGGCGCGCTGGCTTGCGGTCATGGGCGGTGCGGCGGTTTCGGTCTTGGCGTTTGGTGCCCTGGTCGCCATGATGGGAAGCACCCGGCAGAAAGTATTCGGGAGCTGGACCTACAACGACCTGCCGGTCTTCGACCTGTTTTTCCTGGTCAGTCACGCGATCTATGTCGTGGGTATGCTCGCGGTCTGGCGGTACCTGCGCATCCTCGCCTTGCGCGTGCCTCAGCCCCAACTCGACCACGCGTTTCACCGGCTGGGTTCTGCCTGGCTGTTGACGGTCCTGATGATCGCCGGCCTCAGCTGCGCGACCTTCGGGCTCAACCGCATCGGGGTCCTCCCCGGCGTCACTGAGGCCCCTCTGGTCACGACCGCGATCATGCTGGTCTTCATGATCGCGCTGATCGCCCTTTGGGTCGCCACCCTTCGCGTCGTGACCGCTCAGAAAATCACCTTCAAGCACCTCACCGATCCAGACGCTGGCAAGCAGTGGGCGGACCCCGAACAGGGTTAATCCCGGCAAGTGGGGCAGGTTCGATAATCTATGGTTGTTTAAGGTCTGGTCGAGGGTTACAATCCTGACATGGAGCGATTCAGCCGACGGATTTGGCTTACGGGACTTGGTTTCGCCGTACTGGTGGGGTGGGCATCAGCCCTGGGAGGCTGCGAGAAAGCCCTCTATCCCGATGGCATGACCCGAACTCAGTACGAGCGCTACCAGACCCTGCGTGGCGAGTACCGACCCCCGCGCAAGATGACCGCGCTGGGCGAGGAAAGGCCCGCCTTGCGTGAGCGGTTGGCACCCCTGGATCAGCGATAACCCCGGGTTTGCCTGACGGTAAGCGATCGGGGCCGAGGGGAGGTCCGAGAAGCTCAGGATAAATACACATGGGATCGGGGGTTTTTCCGGATGCTTCGGGGTGAAACAGGCCTGATCAGGGTGATCCGGCCGGAAAAGTATCTAATTTGACCGTAAATTCAAAGCATCGCAGGCCTATGGCCGAGAATAATTGTAGAGTTCATTTGACAGGTTTTTTAGTCCGTCAAGCGATGGGGAAGTGATTTGGTGCCGGATCGTAGAACAATGGTGGTGCTCGGAGCCCTGGTCGCCGCGATGACGGCCACCAGCGGGATATTGATGCTCCTGGAGCCAGGCCCAACCGTCCAGACCCCCGGCGTCGCGCTGACCTCCATCGACCGCGGCCAGCCTACCGATAACCCCAAGGACAAGCTGTTCAGCACCCAGGCGGTTCAGGTCCCCTGGAAGTCGATCGTGATCCACGACAGCCGGACCCCGGAGGGCTCGGCCAACACCCTGCATCAGATCCATCAGCAGCTCGGCCGAGGCGGCCTGGGCTACCACTTTGTCATCGATAACGGCCCGGCTGAGGACAACGGCAAGATCGAGGTCGGGTTCCGCTGGTCCAGCCAGGCCCCCGGCGACTTCTTCGACGCCAAGACCGCCACCTGGCCCGACGCGATCGGTATCTGCCTGATCGGGGACGGCGATCAGGGCCGGTTCACCGAGGCCCAGCTGCGGCAGGTTGTCTGGCTCGTTCAGCACCTCCAGCAGCGCTACGGCATCAGCAAGGACAGCATCTACGCTCAGATCGGCTCTAGAACCGCCGCCAGCAGCTTCCCAGATGCCTGGTTCCGTCAGCAACTGCTGAACAACTAGCGGGCGGCGACGTCTTACTTAATAACTACAGGTCCAGATCCGCAATATCGGTATCTCTGCGCTGTGAGCGTGGTTTTTCCGTGTGTACGACGCCGTTTGTTACGCCTGGAGATGCTTGGCCGTAGAAGCAGGTGTGCCGCTGCGAATTATCAGCGAATAGATCAGGGCTGTCAGGCGTTATGCCATGAAGCCGTTTGGCCAGCGACTATCGATATATTTGCAGACCACCTGACCGGTGCAGGGCGATTCTAAACCGTGTGATATCGCTGATTAACCGGGCTTTTCGATCAAGTTTGTCCCGGTCCGGGACGATGAAAATGAGTCCAATAGATTGTGAATATAGACACATTAGGGTACAATAAAATCATAGTTTCATTCAGTTATACGGACATTTTGATTTGGAAGTAGGGCGTCGTGGTGCTGTGCGCTTGTGTTACAAGGGTACGTGCTGACCGCCGCCTGTATAATTATGGCCGAGTTCAGTGAAATCGCGGGTTTTGAGGTTCTCGCAACGCTCGGCGTTGGGGCGCGAAGCACGATCTATGCTGTGAAGAACAGCAAAGGCGAGTTATACGCGCTCAAACGAGTTGTTAAATCATCTCCCAGCGATCAGCGTTTCATGGATCAGGCGATCATGGAACACGAGGTCGCTCAGAAGTTCGATCATCCCAGCCTCCGCAAGAGCATCAAGCTGATCAAGCAGCGGAACTTTATCCGTACCAGCGAGGTGCTGGTCCTGATGGAGATGGTGGACGGGATCACCCTCGAAAAATACCAGCCGGCCAACCTGGCGGACATGTGCCAGATGTGCATGGAGGTTGCCAACGGCCTGGGCGTGATGCACAAGGCCGGATATGTCCACGCGGACATCAAGCCCAACAACATCATGATCACCGGCGCCCAGATCGTGAAGATCATCGACTACGGCCAGAGCTGTGAGATCGGCACGGTCAAGGAACGCATCCAGGGCACGCCCGACTACATCGCCCCCGAGCAGGTGCAGCGGCGAAGCATCACGCCGAGGACCGATGTCTTTAACCTGGGGGCGACGATGTACTGGCTGCTGACGCAGAAGCACGTCCCGACGCTGATCCCCAAGGGCGGGGCCGGCATCAGCCTGCGGACGGAGGATGCCTGTAAGCCTCCGATCGAGCTGAACCCGGACGTCCCGCCGGCCCTGTCCAGCCTGGTGATGGACTGCATCCACACCGAAGCGCCTCAGCGTCCCGAGCACATGGGGCTGGTGGCTGATCGTCTTGAGATCTCGGCCAAGCAGTACGAGCGCCGCGAGCAGGACGCTGCTAACGGCTCGGACGAGAGCAAGCAGCGCACCGCAAGCTAATATAACTCGCTAGATATGCCACGCAGCGCTATGATGTGTTGTCGGCTGCGCAGGCCGATACGCGGGTGCTTGCTTTATCAAGAGCAACCGTGTCGTGTCCGGGTGTGGTTCCATGTGCGATGGCAGGTGATTCATGGGCAGGGTCCTGTTATGTCTGATCGTGTGTGCGTGGCCTCTGTGTGACGTACGCGCGGCCGGTGATGCGCAGGTCTCCCAGGCCATCGAACGTATGCGGGCCTACCTCTTGTCGGAGCAGGACCCGCTGACCGGGGGCTGGGAACAGGACTACGCCAACCACCGTCGACACCGCGGCGGGGAGACCGCGCTGGTGACCTTCGCGCTGCTGCGCAGCGGTGTCAGCGCACAGGAGCCGGAGATCCAGAAGGCGATTGACTACCTCGGCACGATCCCGATGGACGGGACGTACGCGATCTCGCTGCGCACGCACTGCTGGGCGGCGCTGTCGAACGACTACCGCACGAAGCTGGCGACGGACGCGCGCTGGCTGGCGTCGGCGCAGGTGGAAGGCCTGTTTGATTACGGCCCGCGCACCAGCCCGCAGTACGACCATTCGGTGACGCAGTACGGCTTGCTTGGGTTGTGGGAGGCGGCGAAGCGACGGGGCCCGCAGTCCCGGGGCGTCTGGATGCATGCGGCGAAGCATTTTATTGAGTTGCAGAACCCCGACGGCGGATGGGGGTACAAAGGCGGTGGGGGCTCGACCCGATCGATGACCGCGGCGGGATTGACCGCGCTGCTGATCGCGCAGGAGATCCTTTACCTGGAACGCAACAAGCCCGAGTCCAATCTGGCCATGTCGATCGAACGGGCGACGAACTGGCTGGATAACGAGGCACGTGACAACGGGTTCGACAATGCGACCCGTGAGATGTACTACATGGTTTCGCTTGAGCGCGCCGCGCTGGCAAGTGGGATCAAGACGCTGGGCGGGCGCGACTGGTACCGGGAAGGCACACGGGCCATCATCCGCGGCGAGGGCGGGACGGGCATGGTCGGGGATGGGATTGTCGATACCGCCTTCGCGTTGATCTTTCTGTCTAAAGGGCGCACGCCCGTGTGGATCAACAAGCTGCGTATCCCAGGCGGGGTCTGGAATAATCGGCCCAACGACCTGAACATGATGACGCGCGAGCTCAGCGACCTGGTCGAGCACGACCTGAACTGGCAGGTGGTCGATGTGGGTTCGGATTCACTTAGCTGGCTGAACGCGCCGGTGGCGTATATCGCTTCGGATGAGGCGTTGGAACTCAGCGAAGCTGGAGAGCAGAGCCTGGAGGTCTACCTGGACCTGGGGGGTGTGCTGGTGGCATCGCCGGAGACAACCTCGAAGCGTTTTGAGGCCTCGGTGCGCGAGCTGGCGGGGCGGTTGTATCCGGGCCTGACGTTTGAGCGTGTCGGCGAGGGCCACGCGTTGATGGGGCTGGTGTTTCCGGTTGAGTTGCCGGAGGATCGTCGGCCGTGGGTGTTGCATAACGGGGTGCGCGACCTGATCGTGCTTGCGCCGGGCGACTGGGGGATGGTGATGCAGTCGGGGCGAAACGCGAAGAACACCGGCGCGAAAAAGATCATGGCCAACCTGCACGCGCTGGTCACGGGGCGCGGGCAGTCGGAGGATGACAGCGAGCCGATCTTTGTGCCTCGGGTCGAGCAGCCTTTGAACGGGCAGTTGCGGGTGACGCGGGCGGTGCATTCGTCCAACGGCGCGGTGGAGCCTTTGGCGTGGCTGCCGCTGGTGGATCGGTTGTTTAATCAGACCGGGCTGGAATTGATCGGCGAGGGCTGTCCGATCGAACAGGTGGGCGGTGTGGATACGCCGTTGGTCTATCTGGGGGGCGCGTTGCCGCAGCGACTGACCGCGGCGCAGATGCGCGGGATCGTGCAGTACGTCCGGGGCGGCGGGACGTTGTTCGTCGAAAACATCGGCGGACGGGGCCGGTACGCCGACGACCTGATCCGTCAGCTTGAAGCGGTCTTCAGCGAAGAGTCGATCCCGTTGGACCTGAGCCACCCGATCATCACCGGCGAAGGCTACGCGGGCGGGACGGATCGGCGCTCGGTGGTCTACCGCCGATACAGCACACTGAACCGCGGGCTTGTGGACATGCCCAGGTTAGAGGCCCTGATAATTGACGGTCGTCCCGCGGTGATTGCTTCACGCGAAGACCTGTCGATGGGCGTACTGGGCACCCGGTGGTGGGGGATCGACGGCTACGAAACCGAGTCTGCGCGTGGTTTGCTAACGAATATCCTTCTGTACACCTGGCAGCAGGCGGAGGGAGAATCGCCGCAGCCGGGTACGGCGGATGACTCGGAAGAATCAATAGACGGGCGTAGCGTGATCGAAAAATTCTGAATCACGAACGACCCGGCAGAAATCATCATCAGAATCACGGGATCGGGGTTATGATGTACCGGTGCCATTTCTTCATCAAGAACAACAAGTCGGCGATCAGGAAAAACAGTCTCACCCGCTCGCTCCGTTAGTCGGCCCGATGACGTCGGTGGCCGCGGCGGTGATGCTGGGGATTGTTTCAGGCAACGTGATCGGTGGGTTGTGGGGGTGGTTGTGTCTGTCGGTGGCGTTGTCATTGATGATGAGCTGGCATTTTATCCGTGGGCGAGAACGTGCGGTACGGGCGTGGGGTTTGTTGGCGTTGATCGCGATCAGTGCGTCGTGGTTGATCGTGCGCAGCGGGTACACGGCCGGGGAAGACCTGTCCCGCTATATCGGTGAGTACTCGCAGCTCGCCCGGGTGCGGGGCACGATCGTCGAGCCGGCGTCGTCCGGCGGGCCTGTCGACGGGGCGTTTGCCAGGTTCAGTTATGAAGCCCCGAGCACACGGTTTGTCCTGCGTGTGAAACAGATCGAGGTAAACGGGGCGTTTGTAGAATCGGATGGTGATTTGATAGTCCGGATCGATCAGGCGGATCATCGGCCGAGGGCTGGGCAACATATCGAGGCGACCGGCTGGCTCGGCGCGATCGCGGGGCCGCGGAACCTCGGCGAGTTTGATTACCGGCGGTACCTGGCCGAACGCGGGGTCGTCGGCCGACTAACGATGCGCAGCCGTGACAACTGGCGGCCTTTGGATCAGCCCGGTTTCTCGATGATGGAGTATCAACGAAACTTCCGCGGCCGGTGTTCCGATGCTGCGCTGGCGTCGCTGCGCATCGGGATGGATAACGACACGCCGACGCTGGGTCTCTTGGAGACGATGCTGCTTGGGCGCAAGAACAACTCGAACAGCGACGTACGGCTTGCATTCCGACGGGTGGGGCTGTCGCACCTGCTATCCATCAGTGGGGCCCACCTTGGGATATTGCTGGGGCTGGTGTGGTTGTTGACGCGGTGGTTCGTGCCGAACCCACCGAGGGCGGCGCTGATCGTGCTGGCGGTGTTGTTGCTGTATCTGATGGCGGTCCCGCTGCGCGTGCCGATCGTGCGTTCGGGGATCATGGCCGGGCTGTTCTGTGCCGCCTACGGCACGGGACGACGTGTCCAGCCGATTCAGGTCCTGGCGTTTGCGGCGTGTGTCGTGTTGCTCTGGCGGCCGACGGATCTGTTTACGCCGGGGTTTCAGTTGAGCTTCGCGGCGGTCGCGGGTCTGATTTTGTTTGTGCAGCCGGTGTCCAACTGGCTCTGGCCCCGGCCGGAGGTGCTGCCGGGGCATCTTCCGGTGGGCTGGGTGATCGGTCGGTGGTGCGTGGATTATCTTTCGGTCAGCCTGGTCGCGTTCTCGGTGGTCGCGCCGCTGGTGGCGTACCACTTCCAGATGATGAACCCGCTGTCGGTGCTGCTGTCGGTGATGGCGTTGCCGGTGCTGACCGCGGTGCTGGGGGTGGGGTACCTGAAGATCTTGGTGGGGTTGCTGCTGCCGAGCGTGGGGATACTGCTCAGTGGGCCGTTGGACTGGCTGGGTGATTCGTTGCGAGGGTTGGTGGATCACGCCGGAGATTGGCCGGGGGCGTTGATCGCGTTGAACTGGCGGCCGGGCTTGGCATGGGTGTTTGGATTGTCCGTGCTTGTCTTGGCGGTGTTGTCGGGGGTGTTCGCGCAGCGCAGAAGAGCGTTATTCGGGGCGTTGCTGTTGATGGGGGTGTGGACATTTGTGGGACAGACGGGGCGTGTTGAGAGTTGGCAGGGGGGTCCGGGGGTACCGGGGGTACCGGGGGTACCGGGTGAGGACGAGCCAGCGGTGTTGCTGACGATGTTCGCGGTCGGGGACGGGTCGTGTTACCTGCTGCAACTGCCGGGGCACACGCTGATGTTTGATTGCGGCTCGCAGCAGTATTTTGATATCGCCGAGTCGAGCATTCTGCCTGCGCTCAGGCGGATAGGGGTGACCAAGATCGACACGCTGGTCCTCTCGCACGCCGACATCGACCACTACGCCGGGAGCCTGGACCTGATCGACCACGTCCCGGTCGGCCGCGTCCTGGTGCCGCCGCAACTGTTATCGCAGGCCGAGCGTGAGCCGGGGTCGGCGACGGCGTTTCTGGTTGAAGGTTTGGCCGAGCGTGGGCTGCCTGCCAAAGCGATCGAGCGGGGGTGGGCAGAAACGGTCGGGGGCGAGGATGGCATTGAGCTGAACGCGCTCTGGCCGCCGTCGGATGATCAAGCCAGGCGTGTGAATGACACGTCGATCGTGCTGAGTGTCGAGGTTGCGGGTAAACGGATACTTCTGAACGGCGATATCCAGAGTGAGGCGATGAGCCAACTGATGGAATTGGAAGACCTGTCGGCCGACATCACCGACCTGCCGCATCACGGGAGCATCGTGGAGGGATCGGCCGAGTGGTTAGGCCAGGTCGACCCGAGCATCATCCTGCAATCCTGCGGCCGAACGCGGATGTATCAGGACAAGTGGGTGCCGATCCTGGAGGGGCGGGATGTTCAACGGCTGGTTACGGCGAGAGATGGGATGTCGCAGGTGCGGATTGAGAATGACGGCTACATTAATACATGGTTCTTGGTTAATCGTCGGTCTCAGATGAAGTAGGTTGATCGAAGTATGGCCATGGCTTACCTACTGGATAGCGGAGGTGCCAGTATGCGGTTTCAGCCCAACGAAGTGGCGTATAAACCAGATACGCGATCTGGCGTTGTGTTGTAGCAACTCTGCCAAAGCCCACACGATGGTTGTCCGTATTGCCGAACGCAAAACCTGATCGATGTACGATCCAGTGATTGCTTCTGATGTAGAGATAAAAGCCACAATACACTGTGAATAAGGTAAGACACAGCACAAATGAGCGGCGTTTATTCATAGAAACCACTACGCGCTATACATCGTGTCCGACCCGGCGTATTGCGTGATGCCGCGGTCGGCGGTGCGTAGGAACTGGGCGAGCTCTTTGCACAGCGGGTCGTCGCCGAGTTCTTTCTCGATGCGGTCGGCG
>CBDUNP010000118.1:0-8499 GCA_965368605.1 uncultured bacterium
TGCTCCAGCACGGCCTGGCGCTGGTAGGCCTTGAGTTGGCGCATCGGCGTCGTTGCCGCGACCGCCGCTGCGATGCCGGATTCGATCGCGTCGGCGTCGGCGAGCGCGGCGCGCGAGACAACCCCGCCGGTGTACTTATCCTTCACCGGGAGATCGACGTTCGGCTGCTTGGGCTCGTTCGCCAGGTAGTAGGGGTAGACGTCCTTGAGCATGGTGTACGGCTCCGTCCGTGGGGTGACGTGTCACCCATGATCTTACCGCATCGTGCCCGTGGGGTCAGTTGCCTTCGGCGAAGTATTCCTGGGTGCCCCCGGCCTCGACAGCCGCGCCGATACGCTTCAGCGCGTGGGCGTAGGCGGCGGTGCGCATGTCGGTCTTGTTGGTTTCCATCAGGTCGTAGACGGCGTTGAAGCTGTCTCGCATGATCTTCTGCAGCTTTTCGTGGATATCATCTACGGTCCAGTAGAAGCCCTGGCGGTTCTGGACCCACTCGAAATAGCTGACGGTGACGCCGCCGGCGTTGGCGAGGATGTCGGGGATCACCAGGGTGTCGCTCTTGGCCATCGCTTCGTCCGCGTCCGGGGTCATCGGGCCGTTGGCGACTTCGACGACGACCCGGGCTTTGATCCGATCGACGTTGTCTTTCGTGATCTGGTTCTCCAATGCCGCGGGGATCAGGATATCGACGTCAAGCTCTAACAGCTCCTCATTCGTGATCGTGTCGGCGTCGATGTTTTCGCAGACCGAGCCGTCGCAGTAGACGGCTTTGAGTTTGCGTGACTCGTTCTTGAACTGGACGAGGCTGGGGACGTCGAACCCGTCGGGGTTGTGGATCCCGCCCTTGGAGTCGCTGACGGCGACGACCTTGTATCCATCCGCGTGGAGCAGCTTCGCGGCGTTCTGTCCGCCGTTGCCGAAGCCCTGGACGGCGACTGTAATGTCTTTGGGGTCCCAGTCCTTCTTCTTCTCAAGCTCCTTGATGCAGTAATACGCCCCGCGCCCGGTGGCGTCGTCTCGGCCGAGGCTGCCGCCTAAGGGGATCGGTTTGCCGGTGATCACGGCGGGGCTGTGCTGGCGTTTGATCTTGGAGTACTCATCCATCATCCAGCCCATGATGCGAGCGTTGGTGTAGACATCCGGTGCGGGGATATCGACGTTGGGTCCGATGAAGTCGGCGGCCTGCTGGATGAAGCCACGCGAGAGGCGTTCGAGCTCCATGTGTGAAAGTTCACGCGGGTCGACGGTGATCCCGCCTTTGCCCCCGCCGTAGGGGATGCCGACCACGGCACACTTGCAGGTCATCCAGAACGCCAGGGCCTTGACTTCATCCAGGTCTACGTCCGGGTGGTAGCGGATGCCGCCTTTGGTCGGGCCGCGGTGGTTGTTGTGGCGGACGCGGTAGCCCTGGAAGACTTTCAGCGACCCGTCGTCCATGCGCACGGGGATCGAGAAGTGCATCACCGCTTTGGGATGCTTGAGCAGCTCGACGACTTCTGCGTCGAGCCCGGCGATCTTGCCGGCCTGGTCGAGTCGACGGATCGCGTTGGCGAAAAGCGAGCCTTCGGCCTCTGGATGGTTGGCGCTCATGGGTCAGTCCTCGTTGTTGATGGTTGGCAGTTCGTCGATGCGTGCACCTTCGGGTTTGGTGAATGTATCTTTGCCGGGCTTGATGAAGCGGTAATTGGAGAGCTCGACCAGCCCGATCTGCTCGCCGACTTTCCCGGTGTCGGGTTCCCAGTTCCAGAAGCTCAGGCTCGTGGGCAGCACGACCCCGTCGACTTCTTCATAGGCATCGTATACAGCGATATGCGGGTTGCTCTCGGCGTCTTTTTCTGATTTCCCGTAGGTCACGATGTACGCAAGCCCAGCCAGGCGTTGTGTGTCCGGGTCGCTGTACACCATGTACCAGTCGTCCGGGGAATCGCCGACGCCTTCACCAAAGGTCAGTCTGCCGGTGGGCATGGGCAGGTCCGGGGCGATGGGTTGCTGCCCGACATCTTCCATGTGGGTGCCGGGGTCGGCGAGCTTAAACGGTGCGGCGACAAAGTAAGGCCAGGTCAGCAGCGCGAAACGCGCCCGCGCTGCCGGGAGCGGTGCGTCGGCCGGTGCGACCCAGGCGTTCTGCCCGTCGAACACCATCACCGTGCCGTCTTTGTTCTCGATCCGGGTCTTGCCGACCGGCGTGTCGAAGGTCATCACGCCGTCAATCCTGACCTTGCCGCCGAAGGTTACGACCGTGTCGACCTGGAGCACGGCGTGCTCGCGGTACGCCTCGGCCCCGTGAGCGTTCGCGATCGAGTCGGTGAATGTCTTGTGGAAATCGGTTGGCTCCGCCATCGTGGGGGACGCGAAGCACAGGGCCATCAAGACGCTTGATAGATATTTATTCATGACAATTCCTTTTCAGTTTCAGATAAAATTATAACGCTTTACCACCAATGGTAAGCTCGGCCATCCGCACGGGCGAGGCGCCGAGTTGATCGAGGCCTAACACGTCCCCGGTTTTTCGGTTGATTCTGCCGAAGCTCAGCACACCGGTCGGACAGCTCTGCACGCAGGCGGAGCAGCGGACACACTCCGGGTCTTCCATGGGTAGGCCCTTGTTGGCGAAGTTCATCACGTCGATCCCCTGATGGCAGACGCTGGTGCAGACGTTGCAGGAGATACATTTTTTCTTCTCGCTTAGGATGCGGAACTGGCTGAAGCGTGCGTAGATGTGCATCAGCGCCGCGAGCGGGCAGGCGAACCGGCACCAGACCCGGCCGGACATGTGGAAGTAGAAGCCGAAGCCGATGATCCCCGCGAACAGCAGGTCGATAAACCAGACGTAGTTGAAGACCGGGATGTCCTTGAGGACGGCGATGTAGACGCTGGTAAAGACCGAGCCGGGGAAGACCCATGACAGCACCCGCGTCGCCAGCAGCATCAAGCAGACCGCCAGGAAGACCTGGCCGATCATGTTCAGCCGGTTCCAGACCGGGCCGTGCGGCATCTTCTGGCGGTGGGCGTCGCCCAGGGTTTCCGCCATCCCGCCGCAGGAACAGATCCAGCCGCAGTACGCGCCCTTGCCCCATCGCCAGATCATCAGCGGGATGATGACGAACGTCTGAATGAAACTGATTGCAAGCCACAGCCACATCGGCTGCGCCGTGAACACGTTCCATACAAACAACGGCCAGGCCAGGATGAACCCAAACGCGTGGTAATACGCACGGCCATTGGGGTCCCACGTCACTTTCGGAAACAGTTCATCCGCCAGCCAGCCCAGCACGCCGCTGTCGAACCAGCCGTTGTTGCCCATCCAGGGCAGCAGGATATACGGCAGGATAAACAAAGGGATCCACTGCACGGCGATGAGCGTCCAGGTCTGTACCTTCACGTAAGGCGTCTTGCGCCGCTTGATGCGCCGGATGCCGAAGACCAGCATGAGCACGCAATACACGAGGGAGTAGTAAAAGCCCGGCGAACCCAGCGAGTTATTCAAGGTGCCCAGCAGGTTCGCGGGTTCTGCGAACATCGCGCTGAGGCCAGCCATCCATTCCGGGACGCGGTAGGGGAACCATTCATTCCGAGCGAAGAGGTCGCCGATGGGGATGCCCGCGCCGGGTTTTTTCCAGTGGTAGATAAACGTGAATACGGCAAGCACGGCGGCGAAGCTGATCCACCACTTGGCGTTGCGGTCCCCGTGGATCGGGACGCCGGAGCGTCGGAAGAAATCCAGCGGTGCCTCGCGGCCGATCATGGTGAAGACGGCTTCGTTCTCGATGGTCTGGTCGTGGCCGTCCGCGTCGGTGACGGTTACGTCGTTGTCACGGATCTCTTTGACCTTGCTGGCCATCATCAGCGTGACGGAGCCGGGCTTGTGGTGTTCGCCCATGAACTCACCGGACGCGGTGGTGATCCGTTCGCTGGTGGGGGACTCGACCCCGATCGGTCCGGCGTCGGCGTTGTCCGCCAGGGCGTTGAGTTTTTCGACGTTCTCCGGCTTGGGGCGGCTGAACTCGGACTTGCGGTAGCTGACGGTGACGTCGGCCCCGCAGGCCCCCAGGGCGATTGCGGTTTCCATGGCGGTGTCGCCCCCGCCGACGATCAGGACCTTCTTGCCGCAGTAATCCTTGGGGTCGTGCAGGCGGTTGGAGACCTTGTCCAGGTCTTCGCCGGGCACGCCGAGCTTTCGGAAATTGCCGGACCGCCCGATCCCGACGATCACGCGGTGCGCGAGCATGTTCTCGCCGTCCGGCACGACGACTTCCAGCAGCCCGCCCGTGCGTTTGATCCGCTCGGCCCGGACCTGCTTGGGCTCGATGTCGTGTTCTTTCAGGTACCCGTGCAAGACATCGACGAGCCCTTCTTTGACCGCCGAGTCTTCGCCGAACTGCAGTTCCCCGGCCGGGGTCATGTCGGTCGGGTAGGTGAAGATCGGCTTGCCTTTGGGGAAGTTGACGATCGTGGAGAAGGCCTGGGAGGCTTCGAGCAATTCAAAGCTCAGGCCTTGCTTGCGCGCCTCGATCGCGGCGGCGACGCCGGAGACACCGGCGCCGATGACGATCAGGTCCAGCACTTTTCGGCCGTCCCGCTCGGCGGAGGTGTCGCGTTTCTGAAACCCCGAATCTGCGACGATCGTCTGCACCGCCCGCGCACCGGTGTCGGATGAAAACTTTAGTAGCGGGATCCCCGTGATATCGCCGACCACATACAGCCCGGGCACCGCGGTCGACCCGTCGGGATTCACCGCCGGGAGCTTCTCTACCTGGCCCGCGGGCCAGCGTGTGTGCAGCCAGTGCATGTATCTTGAGATCGGATTCATATCGTGGCACCTCCCTGATCGTCCGGGCATGATACCCCGTTGCGCCCCCTGGACCGGCATCATGCAGTTAACATACACCCCACCAGGTGGGATTATTCCCGTGTTACGAAGTCTTCACGGTTCAGCTAGAATCGGCTTCAAGAGCCTGTCATGTCAGACCCAGACCAACCACCCGCCGCTGATTTGCCGTATGTTGGGCTGCGCTGCCCGGGGTGTGGATACGAGCTGACGGGTGCGTCCGAGCCGCGATGCCCGGAGTGTGGCCGGGCGTTCGACCCGGTTAGTCTGTCGAGGGGGCCTGCGTGGTGGCAACGCCGACCCTCATGGTGGGTCACGTTGTTGGTGGTTTTGCTGGCGGTGTACTTGCCGAATACATGGATATTCTGGATCGACTACCCGTGGTCCGGCGGATACCGGATGCACTGGGTGATAATGTTCCCGATCCTGCCTTTGTTGTTGGTGCTTGCCTGGGGCATGCAGTTGCTGGGGGTTGGCAACAACATCGACGGGCTGGCTGGATATCTCATCGCCGGTGTCTTCATCGCCGTCACACTCACGGCGGGCTGGTGGATAGGCAGGCGGTCGTGGGTCTGGCTGGTTGTTGTGTGTGTCGTGCTTTTTGTGTTGCAGGTCTTCAATGCGCTGATGAGCTACGCGTTGTTCCGGGCCTGAAAAAAGCTGCGCCGTTTTGTGGCGGTTGCGGGTATCATGGGGGTTTCATCGGTTGGAGGATGGGTTTTGATCATCGCGGGCACACTGCTGCTGCCGGACAATGCAAGTGAGACGCCGGGCGTGCGCCTGGCGGAGGGGTGGCTGCGCACCGATGGGGGGCGGATCGTCGAGGTCCACGAGGGCGGGCTGCCGGCGTCGTTTGATTTCGGCGGGGACGGCTGCCTGATCTCCCCGGGCTTCATCGACACCCACATGCACCTGCCGCAGTTCGACCTGATCGGGGCGCACGGGATGAGCCTGCTGGATTGGCTGGACCAGGTGACGTTCCCGAACGAGGCGCGGTGGGCCGACGCCGATTACGCCGGGGCGATGACCGACCGGGTGATCGATCAACTGCTGTCCGTCGGCACGACGAGTTTCGCGGCCTATGCCACGGTCCATCACGAGTCGGCCCGCCGCGCGTTGAGCTGCGCCGCCCGGCGTGGTCTGCGTGCGGTGATCGGGCAGGTGCTGATCGATCAGGAAGCGCCCGGCGCGATGCTGCGCGACGCGGATGAGTGCATCGCAGAAACCGAGGCGCTGCTGAACGACTGGCCGTCGCAGCCGGGGCAACGCGCTGCGGGCAACCGGGTCAGCACCGCGGTGACGCCGCGTTTTGCGATCACATGCAGCGAAGGCTTGATGAAAGCTGCCGGCGACCTTGCGAAGAAGCACGACGCCTATGTCCAGACACACCTGGCGGAGATGCTGCCCGAGCTTGATGCGGTTGCGAACCTGCACGGCGGGCCGGATTACACCAGCGTGTACCACCGCGCCGGGCTGCTGTCGCCACGCACGCTGTTGGGTCACTGCATTTATCTAAATGACAACGAGCGTCGCTTGATAGCCGAGACCGGCTCCGTCGCGGCGCACTGCCCGACCGCGAACTCGTTCCTGCGCTCCGGCACGATGAAACGCGAACAACTCAACGCCGAGGGGATCACCGTATCGCTGGGCAGCGACATCGGCGGGGGCTACGAACGCAGCATGGTCCGCGTCGCCCGGTCGATGGTCGAGGCGACGTACTACGCGGAGGCCAGGGAGACGCCGTCCGCTGGCGAGGCCTGGTGGCAGGCGACTGCGGGCAACGCCGACGCGATGGGTTGGCCGGACACCGGGCGCATCCAGCCGGACGCCGAGGCCGACCTGGTGATCTTCCAGCCGGACATCCCCTGGCAGCAGGCACACAACCCGCTGGGCATGGTGATGTTTGCTTACGACGATCGCTGGCTGACGCAGACGGTCGTTAACGGCGAAGTCGCGTTCAGCCGGTAGATGTCTCTACCTGCTTCACGCTAGTCCGGAACGACCACGCTTAAGGTTACTTAACTGCACCGTGCTGGATAAGCAGGTTGCGGTTCTGCGTTGTCGGGTTGGTGTAGTAGTCGGGGAAGACCTCGGCGTATCGGTCGGACTCGATGTCCACCATCTGGTCGATCGGGCGGACGCCTTCATCATCGGCCGCGTTCATATCGGCGCCGTGGGTGGCTAGCAATTCAACCACCTGGGCGTCCAGCAGGCCAACGGTGTAGGTGCACAGGTCGTGCAGGGGGGTTCGGCCCTTGTGATCGGTTGCGTTGACGCCCGCGCCGGTGTCGATCAGGTTTGTGACGCACGCGATGTTGCCGCCCTGATTCATGGCGTGATGCAGCAGGGTCCGCCCGTCCCGGTCCGAGTGCGTGGTCGCCAGCACGGGGTAGCGGTCGATCAGGACCGCGAGCCGTACCGCGTCGCCCGCTTCGATCGCTGCCTGGGCCTCGATGAAATGGGTCTGCGGGTCGTTGGCGACGGCCTGTTGGTATTTCGTGACACCGACCAGTCCGACGCCCGCCAGGACGATGACCCCGACAAAGACGATCGAGACAATCATCAGCACCCGGTTGCTCATGGTCAGCCCCGTGTTTCCAGGAGTTGTGCCGCGATGGAGACCGCGATCTCGCCGGGGTGGTTGGTCCCGATCGGCAGGCCCAGCGGGCAGAGAAAATCTTGTTTGTCTTTATCGATCCCGGCTTCAGCCAGCTCGCGGCGCATGATGGCGGCCTTGGATTTACTGCCGATCACGCCCAGGTAGGGGAACTGTCGGCCCTGCCTGAATATCTCGACAAGCACGGGCACGTCTGATTTATGGCCGCGTGTCATGCAGATCACAAAGGCGTCGTCCGCAAGCCCCGCTACCTGCCCGGGCGGGTTGTCGGTCAGGATCGTTTCCACATTCGGCGCATCCGGCAGTCTACTCAGCCAGTCTTCGCGCGGGTCGATACACGTCACCCGGCAGGGCAGGGACGTCAGCAACCGCACCAGTGCTTGTGTGATATGCCCCGCACCGAATATCACGATGCGCCAGGGCCGGTGGTTCACCGCCTCGAAGTACAGCTTCACCGTCCCGCCGCAGGTCATGCCGACGTCTTTCTTAAGGTTCCAGTCGACGAAGTCGGTGTGCTTGCTGCTGTCCGTGTCGAGGTTCAGCATCGCCAGCGCGTGGTCGATGGCCTTGGCTTCGACACGTCCGCCGCCGACGGTCCCGTGGAACTGGCCCTTGCCGGTGACGAGCATCTTGCTGCCCGCGTCCTGCGGCGTGCTGCCGACGGCCTGCACCATCGTGACACTCACGAACGGCGTGCCGCTCTCGCAGAGCGTCATGTACTGCTGCATGTATCCGGTGTCAGCCATCAGCCACCATCCTATCGCTTCCCGCTGTGGCGTTGCTGTGAGAGTTGGGGGATGCCGGTCAGCGCCATCAGTACCGCCTCGTTGGTGGCAGGCAGGCTTAGTGCGACCGGGCCGGTGCCCGCGACGCAGCTCAGCGCGTGTTTCGCCGCGGCCCACGCCGAGACACCCAGCATTAATGGCGGCTCGCCCACAGCCTTGCTGCTGCGGATGTTCTTCGCGTTGCCGTCGTTATCGACAAAGGCGATGTTGAACCGCGCGGGGATGTCGGTGATGTTGGGGATCTTATAGGTCGTGGGGGAGTAGCTCAGCAG
>CBDUNP010000119.1:0-8477 GCA_965368605.1 uncultured bacterium
GGCTTCATCGGCATCGACGACCTGAGCTGGATCTTGGCCAACTGGAATACCGGCATCTCGCCTGCTGCATCCACCGTCCCCGAGCCGGCGGCGCTGGCGCTATTGGGCTTAGGATCGTTAGCGATCCTGCGACGCTGTGATCAATCATGAGGTTGCAAGGCCTTTCACCTTCAAACTAAGTTCATTTACAGGGCGGTGAAACCACGGAGGTCTGACATGTCCGCTTCACCACGACATAGTATTGCGATGGCATTATCGGGTGCGCTGCTGCTTGGGGGCACACCGCAGCAGGCCGAGGCCGAGGTCGTCACCCAGGAGTTGCCGGAACTCATCGGAGAGTTCATCCACGGCCAAGACCCGCTGTCAGGGTTCTTCGCGTTTGCCAATGTGCATGCGATCAACAGCCTGACGCTCACCCTCACCGCGACCGGCACCGCTGGCGCGGACGTGACCGCCTGGCCGATCCCCGCCGAGATTGTGCTGGACGTCCCCGGGGAATATTTAGACTTCGAGCCCCTGGTCCTCGGGCCCTACGGCAGCGTCCCCGCGACCTCGGTCCACGACATCCCCACCGAACCGGTCGGTTTCCTGGACTGCATCGGCTGCCCGCAGTTTTATACGATGACCGGCGAGATCGAACTCTCCACGAACGACATCTACCCCAGCCTGATCCTGCCTCCAACGGTCCTGATCACCGAGGCCTACATGACGCTGGACGCCGAGTTCTGCAACCACCCCACCGAACCGATCGGCTGTGGCGGCTTTATCGGGATCGGTACGCTGAATACCGTCTTGAGTAACTGGAACCTGAACGTCCCGCCCGGCGACCCCGCAGCCGACTTCTCCGGCGACGGCTACGTCGGCATCGACGACCTGAACTGGGTCTTGTCTCGCTGGAACAACGGCACTCCGCCAGCGGCATCCACCGTCCCCGAGCCCGTGAGCCTTGCGCTGATGGGGATGGCCGGGTTGTATATGTTGCGTCGTCCCTGAGCAGTCAGCCGGTGGCAAGTTCAACCTTTGCATATAAAAGAAGCCCGCGTTCAATGAACGCGGGCTTCTTGTGATGTGTGGTTGTCAGAGGTTGTTTACTTCGCGTACTCGATCGTCCGCATCTCGCGGAGGACCGTCACGCGGATCTCGCCGGGGAAGGTCATCTCGTCGCTGATGCGCTTGGCGATGTCGCGGGCGATGTAGCCGCAGTGGGTGTCGTCCACGTTGTCGGGGTCCACAATCACACGCACCTCACGGCCGGCCTGGATCGCATACGCATCCTTCACGCCCTTCATGTCGGTCGCGATGCCTTCGAGCTGTTCCAGACGTTTGACGTACCGGTCCAGCGTCTCGCGTCGCGCACCGGGGCGTGCGCCGCTGATGGCGTCGGCGGCCATGACGATCGGGGTGTACGGCGTCGTCGAGGGGATGTCGTTGTGGTGCCCGCCGATCGCGTTGAGCACGGCTTCCTTCTCGCCGAACTTCTTGGCGAAGTCCATGCCGATCTGCGGGTGCCCGCCCTCGGCCTCGTGGTCCAGCGCCTTGCCGATGTCGTGCAGGAACCCGCAGCGCCGCGCCAGCTCGCCGTCGAGCCCGAGCTCCTCGGCGATGACCTGGCAGAGGTACGCCGTCTCCATCGAGTGGCGAAGAATGTTTTGCCCGTAGCTGGTCCGGTAGTACAGCCGGCCCATCGTCTCGGAGAGCTTGGGGTGCAGCCCCTGGATGTTCGCTTCGATGCAGGCGTCTTTGCCGTATTTGACGATGCGGTCGTTGACGTCCTTTCGGACCTGAGCGGTGATCTCTTCGATCCGCGTCGGGTGGATGCGCCCGTCTTCCAGCAGTTTGTGCATCGTCTCGGCTGCGATCGCCCGGCGGACCGGGTCGAAGCAGGACACGACGATCACGCCCGGCGTATCGTCCACGATCACGTCCACACCGGTCGCCTTTTCGAACGCGCGGATGTTCCGGCCCTCCCGGCCGATCACGCGCCCCTTCATGTCGTCCGACGGGATCTGCACCGCGTTCACGGTCGAGTCGGCCGTGTGTTCCGAGGCGTAACGCTGGATCGCCTGGAGCGTGATCTTCAACGCGTTGTCCTTGGCCTCTTCCTCGGCCTTGTCGCTGATCTGCTGAATAAGCTGCCCGGCCTCGTGCTGACACTCACGCTCGACCGCCTTGAGCGACTCGCGCTTCGCGTCTTCCTCCGACAGGTTCGCGATCCGCAGCAGCGTCTGCTTCTGCTCATTACGGGAGGCTTCCAGCAGCTCCTTGCGCTCTTCGATCAGGGCGTCCAGCTCGTCTTTTTTCCCCGCCAGTTGGGCTTCGCGCTTCTTGATCCCCGCGTCCATGTCGTCCAGGTACTTTTCCTTGGTCGTCAGGGTGTCCAGCTTGCGGTCCAGGTTGTCCTCGCGCTTGGTCAGGCGACGCTCGATCTCCTTGACCTCGTTGCGCTGCTCGTTGATTTCTTTCTCAAAAGTTTCCCGGCGTTTGGCCAGCTCGTTCAGCCCGTCCAGCTCGGCCTGCTTCTTGAGGGTCTCGGCCTCGCTCTTGGCCTTGTCCAGCAGGTCTTCGGCCTGTCGCCGGCTCTGGGTGAGGATCTGCACCCCCATAAACTTCCGCAGGATGATCGTGCCAACCGCCCCCAGGCCCAGCCCGAGGATCAGCCCCAGCAGGCCCAGCATCAACGCGCTCGACCCGCCGCCGGTGCCGCCGGTGTCTTGTGCAAGCAGTAATAAGGTGTTCACGGTACAAGCCCTTTATGCCGGCGGTGTGCTTGTCTTGGTGCACGGGCCGGTTGGTTAGGGCACGGTCACGAGGCAGCCCGCAGACGCTTGCGCGTCGGGATTCAACTCGTCATGGCAACCGTTCGGCTCTAATCGGCCTTCGTGTCGGATCGTGGGTCAGAGAGTCTGACCCGGGGCAGCAGCGGGCGGGGGGGTCTTGTGGCGTCCGCGTCGTAACAGGCGGGCTTGTCGGGCGCGGGTTTGTTGTCGTCCCCGCGCGCGTCGCCCCGTATCTCCGGTATCTCCGGTTGCTGTGGGTTGATCCGAGCTTTCGATGGCAATCAGGTAGAGCTTCATAAATCTATCCCGCCTGTTCTACAAGCGGCCGACGGACCTGCTAACGCAAGCCCGACGGATGATCGGTCGCCGATGCGGGCCGAATAACTGCCCGGATCGTGCCGGTTAAACGCCGCTATTTTGCGGCGGTCACACGGAACTAACAGACGGCTGCGCCGCCCAACCTTCAAGAGGACTCAACTAAACAAGCTCCGCCCGTCTCAAAGTTATTAATGATGTGATCTTATCCCCCGCCTGCCCCCGCTTCAAGTTTCCACACCGGCTCCACTTTTTTATACCTCGCCGCCCTCGGCCTCGCCCGCCGGATAGGCATTCGCGTACTTGGTTTGCCTAACTCCAACCCACACAAGGAATTCGAACCAAAGCATCGCCACCGCCCCGACCAGCACCAGCAGCCCAAGCGTCTGCCAGGGCTCCCAGGCCCCCAGCAGCCCGGTCATCCACCGGTCGATAGACCCCCTGGCATAGAAAACCATCGCCAGCCCCATCACCCCGGCCGCCGGCACCCACGCGCTCGAGCTCTAACAAGCCACCCGCTCCGCCAGCACAAACGGCGTCCGCCACCCCCGCCTGCGACTGAAAAACACCACCCCCAGCGCCTCGATATAGCTCAGCACCACCACGCTCCCCGCAACGATTCCCGCATGGACCACCGCCCAACGGGGAAACCCCTGATTCGAGAGCCCCCACGAAAACCAGAACCACACCAACCCGATCCCAAGCGCCACCCCCACCAGGAACAGCCGGGCATACCCATTCCCCCCGTCCACCCGCATACTGCGGAAGAACCGCCTGGGGTCAGTCATCAACCCGATCACCACCTCAACCCCCGCCCCCACCCCCGGACCTCCCCCCGGACCTCCCCCCGGACCTCCCCCCGGACCTCCCCCCGGACTTCCCCCCGGACTTCCCCCCGGCCTCTCCTGCCACCTCGGCCCCGTCCGATGCCCCGGCGAAGACGCCTCAATCGCCAACCCACACTCCGGACAATCCCCCGATGCCTGCAAACCTTTCAGCGCATACCCACAGTCTTCGCAGAGCGTGTCGGAATGGGGGAAAGCTAATTCATTCACACAGGAATCATAGCCCGCACCCGATTTTTATTCCCGCATAAAGCCCACGTCCTCCCGAACGCGGGACCATGCGTTCACGTTCCCTCAGCCCCCGGCTCTGCCGGGGGATCGGACACCAGATCAGATACGAAAAACTATATGTCCACAATCAAACCGCCGGCATTGCCCGCGCCCCCATCAGCGCCTGATGCAGCATATGGGCCACGTCCTTATGCGCCGACGACCTTGCGATATGCAGATGCGGTGGGGGGGATGGGGTGTCGTCGGCAACGACGGGGTTGTCGGTGATGACATCAATGCCTGCGTTCAGTGCGGTGTGCAGGCTCAACCCCCCGGCGTTTGGGCCGATCGCCAGCGCGGCGTCGCAATCTTGCAACAGCTTCCACAGCTCCGCGGCCCGCACGTCCTGAACCACCCGATGAGTATCAGACTGGTCGGCCAAAAAATACTGTGCACGTTGGCGGTTGACTTGTTCGGGGTGCACCACAAGCCGGATGCCCAGCGGCTGACCCGTGTCATCTAATAACGAAGCCCCGGCCAGGCAGGCGATCGCGGCGGCGTGCATCGCGTCGGCCTGCGACGGGTGATCGCTGAGCAGGGCGACGGTTCTGTGATTCGATTCGAGTGCGTGCCCCTGAACCCGTGTGCTATCCGAAAGCGGTGGGGCGGCGGGGGGCTCCGGGGGGGCAGGCAATAGCGTCGGCTCGATCTCCGCGTTGATCCCGCAGGCCGATAGTTGATCGCACCATGCTTGGCTGTGCGTGACCACCTGGACCGGGCTTGGCCAGGGGCTCTTGCAGAACTTGCGGAGTTGTTTGAGCTCGGCCGGGTTCAGCGTGTGCAGGCTCGACAGCTTCATCGGCGTGTCGTGAAAGACGAACCCCGTGCCCAGCATCGCGTCCAGTGACCAGGCGTGGACATGATCGAAGCCCGGCTGTGTCTGCAGCCAGCGTTTGATCGGCCGGGTCGTCAGGCGTGTTCGACCAAAGCGCGGGGCGATCCGATGCACCTTCTCGATCCCCGCCCCTCGCGCCATCACTTCAAGCGGCCGACCCCCCAGCAGCAGCAGCCGGTCTGCTTCGTCGCCCCGCGCCAGCCACGCGCGCAGCACCGACATCACGGCGGGGCACGCCTGAGTACTCTGGCCATCGATCAGGTGTAGCGTTGGCATCGAAGAAGTGTCTGCCCCGGGTGATAACAAAGTGGTAAAGGCTTAGCTGCCCGGCCCGTCGTCGATCGGTACGTGTTTGTAAAAAAGCTGCGCCACCTCCTGCCCGATGCGCTCCGCGAGGCTGCGCGCGAGCATCGAGCCGGCGTGTCGGCGGTTGGTGTCGATCGTCTGGCGTTTCATCTCCACCGACATGAAGTGCCCCGGCGGGGTCGTCTGCGGGTCGTCATACTCTCCGGGCTTTGGGAACAGCCGTTTGCCTTCCGCCACGTCGATCACCTTCACCTCGACCCCCGCCACCGGATGGTAATACGCCCCCGCCACCTGAAGCTTCACCGAGCGGACATACACATAGATCACCTGCTCAGCATTAAGCCGGGCACCGATCCGATCGATCGGCGTCGTCGGGTAGCGGTCGCCCATCCGCGTCGCCAGCTCGGACAGCCGGTCCTGTGAAATAATATGAGGCGATGCCTGGCCCTCTTTGTCGGAAGCATCCAAGGCATTGTTCTTATGCAGGTGGAACCCGACATTCGCCGCGACGACCGCCGGGTAATTCGGATCGCCCAGCGCGTTGTGCGGATCGTCGACGATGACCAGCGTCGGCCGGGGCATCAGCGTGTACTTCGCCGGCACCTTCGGCTCACCGGTCAGCACGTGCGCGACAAACCCCGGCTCGGTGCAGCCCGTAAGTATTAGCGCAAACAACATCAGCCCCGTCAGGGCAAGCCAGGCACGTTGTTTTGCAGGGCGACACGGTTTCAATCGTCCACCTCGACCTGATGATCGTAGAACAGCCCGCCGCCACGCCGCGCGAACAGCAGCGACATCCCAAGCTGGATCGTCTCGTTATCCGAGTCCAGCACGCCGATGTCGCTGGTCTCGGGGAAGCGGACCGACACGGTGTTGTAGAACACAAAGTTGTCCGGGTCGGGCGCGTCGGCATCGATCACGCCGACGTTCGCCGTGATCAGCCCCTGCCAGACGTGCGCGTTGCCCGGCTCGTGGGTCTGGTACTCGACCAGATCGACCAGCACGACCTTGTCCACGTTCATCTTCTTCGCCAGCTCGCCGTAGCGCATGTTCATCCAGTAGGGGTTGGCCTTTTGGAACTTCGCGATCTGGTCGGGGATCGTGGTGGTGACGCCCGGGACGTTCTGCGTGATCGCCGCGGTCATCACCTTGGTCAGCCGGGCCGTCGCCTCGGGGTAGTTGTGCTGCATGTGCCCGTCGGCGGCAACCATCACCGCGACACGCTGATCCGCGAGCCCCAGGTACTCGGCCTGGACCTCGACGGTCTTCTTCTCGCCGGGCATCGGGCCGCAGCCGTGCAGCAGGCCGACGCCAAGCAGCAGGAACAGGAACAGGCCCCGACGTAAGCCGGATCTACGCATCATGAGTTGGCTCCAAACCACCCGGTGACGATGATAATCTTGTAGCCCCACGCCACCGCCGCCAGCACCACGGCGATCACAATCACCCTGGGCCGCCAAAGCGCCGCACCGATCGGTGCCAGGCTCATCCCCGTGACTAACGCATAGCCCGACAGCACCGCCGCCATCGCGGTCAGCACCGCCAGCAGCGCCCCGGCCGGCTGATTGGTAAACGCCGCGACAAAATCCCCGTGGGCCGCGTGGCTGAACGACGTCGTCATCCCGCAGGTCATGCAGGGGATCCCGGTGGCTTCGAGCATCCCGCAGGCCGGCAGGCCGATGGCTTTATGGGTCCCGACCCCCTCGTCGCTGGGCGTGAGCCCGAACGCGACCGCCAGCACCGCCGAACTGATCACAAACACAATCGCCGACGCAAAACGGGGGTTGCTTGTCGGGTCGTTCACGATTGGGGCCCCGGAGGGGGCCGGGGCATCCGGGGTGTCCGGGGGGGACGGCTGGGGTGCTGTAGGATCAGTGGTGGCCGACGGTTGCATAGGTTAAGGATACCTCAGCGGGGGGCGAGCGTAAAAACTCGCTAAGATACGCCGATGCCCTACCGACTCGCCGATCAGGACGACGAACGCCCAACCACCGGCTCCCGCCCCGGCCGACTGCCCCGACGGGTCGCCCGCCGAGGGATCGCGGTGCTGCCGACGATGTTCACGCTGGCGAACCTGTTGTGCGGCTTCGGATCGATCTTCTTCGCGTCGCGGATGATGTCCGTCGAGGCCCCGCTGCCGTTTGGCTGGTCCCCGCTGACGATGGCGGCGGCGCTGATCTTCCTGGGCCTGGCGATGGACGGGCTGGACGGCCGGGTCGCCGTCCTCACCGACAGCGTCAGCGATCTTGGCGCTCAGCTGGATTCCATGGCCGACATGGTCACCTTCGGCGTCGCCCCCGCGTTCATGGTCATCCAACTCATCGGCGTCGGCGCGCCCTTCGTCTCCGAGCTTGAACCCAACGACGGCATCCTCTTCGAACGCCTCGCCGTCGTCGTCGCCTGCATCTACGTCGCCTGCGTCGCGCTTCGCCTGGCGCGCTTTAATATCGAAAGCGCCTCATCCGGGGAAGGGTCGCACAGCTTATTCAAAGGCCTGCCCTCGCCCGGCGCCGCCGGCACGGTCGCCAGCCTGATCCTCCTGCACCAGAGCTTCCTGGCGCACTACCCCGCCGACGATTTACGGGTCCGCACCGCCGCCGTCGCGATGGTATTCATCAGCCTGCTCACCGCGCTGGCGATGGTCAGCCGGTTCCGCTACGTCCACCTGATGAACCGCTACGTCCGCGGCCGCGCCCCCTTCGGCACGATCGCCAAGGCCGTCATCATCACCCTCCTGCTGGTCGTCTGGCTGCAACCCACCCTCGCCGCCGGCTTCGTGATCTACGCGCTCTCCGCCCCCGTCATCTGGGCCTACCGCCGTGCCCTGCGCCTCAAACACCTCCCCGCCCCAAGCAACCACCCGCCCACGCCTCCCAGCGACGCCGGGTGAGTTTCATGCTTCTACAGAGCAGGTCTGACCCCGTTATGACGGAGTAGTGGGATACCGAAGCAGTGTCGGACACCGTTACTCGGCTCGTTGGTTGAACCCCGGCGGTCAGTCTTTTGGTTTCGATTCCACCGAGCACACATCATCCGGGCAGTTGCGGGAGAGGGATTGCAGGCGGGGGCGGACCTTGGCGAAGGCGGCGTAGAGCCCATCGAAGATGGGGCGGAGGATCGGCCAGCCGG
>CBDUNP010000120.1:0-8461 GCA_965368605.1 uncultured bacterium
TACCTGAACAAGCACCTCTGCGCCAAACGCATCTACGACACCTTCGTCACCGCGTTCCACGCGCTTTACGACACCAACACCCGCACCCTCACCTACTCCCGCGCCGGCCACCCCCCGGCCCTGTGGCGCAAGCCCGACAGCAACGGCCACGTCGAACTCGAAGAACTCGACGCCGTCGGCGGGCTCCCCTTAGGCATCATGCCCGAAGAAACCTACGAGGACGCCACCGTCACCCTCGAGCCCGGCCAGACGCTCACCCTCTACACCGACGGCATCCCCGAAACACGCAGCCCTAACGGCGCCTTCTTCGGCACCACCGGCATCGTCAACGCCCTGCGCGCCTGCTCCGGCGAGGCCGGCTGCGCCGTCGACACCGTCATGCAACACGTCCGCAAGCATGAGGCAGGCGGCCGACCCCAGGACGACCAGACGCTTGTCGTGATGCGCGTAATGGATTGAATAAGCCGGTGCTTTAATCGCGACAGCTTATTGGCTTTAGTAGATTAAGAACCGTTGTATCAGTCCAGCCGGTTCTGCACCTCGATCAGGTGGTAGCCGAACTGGGTCTTGACCGGGTCGGACACCTGGCCGATGGGGAGGTCGGAGAAGATGACGGCGTCGAACTCGGGGACCATCTGCCCCTGGCCGAACTCACCCAGCGAGCCGCCGGCCTGACCGGATGGGCACGAAGAATGTTCTTTCGCCAGGTCGGCGAAGCTGGCGCCGTCGGCGATCTGCTGCTTGAGTTCGAGGGCCTGGGCTTCGGTGCTGACGAGGATGTGGCTGGCGGTGGCGCGGGGCATGGGAAACTCCTGGGTTCGTGGTGAGGCACGCGGGCGTCGATCCCACGCGGGTTTTCAGGTCAATACCGGGCACTTTACACGACCTTTCGAGTGTTTGCAGGGCCAGGCCGGCAGGTAATGGCGGGATTTGTTTTCGGGTTTGCGGGATTACCCCCTAGACTAATATCCCATGATCTACCTTCGAGCCTTGATCGGGATACTGGTTCTGTTGTCATTGGCCTGGGCGATGTCCAGCAACCGCCGGCGGTTCCCCTGGCGGGTTGTGATCTGGGGGATGGGCCTGCAGATCGCCCTGGCGGGACTGATCCTCGGGACCGGCGTCGGCGTCGAAGCGCTCGAGGCGGTCAAGGACTTCGTCGTCCGGCTGATCCAGGTCAACAGCCGGGGCACACAGATGGTCTTCGGCAGCGACCTGCCAGCACGCACCGGGCCCGAGTTCATCTTCGCGTTCGCCACCAGCGGCCTGATCGTGATCATCTTCTTCTCCGCCCTGATGGCGGTCCTGTACCACCTGGGCATCATGCAGGTCATCATCTGGCTGCTGGCACGCATCATGTCCGCGATCATGGGTGTCAGCGGCGCCGAAGCGATGGCGATGGCGGCGAATGTGTTTGCCGGGCAGACCGAGGCGCCGCTGGTCGTGAAGCCTTACCTCTCGAAGATGACGATGTCGGAATTGAATGCGCTGATGACGGGTGGGTTCGCCACCGTGGCCGGGTCGGTGCTGGCGGTGTACATCGGTGTGGTCGGGCCGGACATCGGGGCACACCTGTTGACCGCGTCGCTACTCAGTGCGCCCGCCGCGTTTGTCATCGCCAAGATCATCCGTCCCGAGGTCGATGAGCCGCAGACCGGCCGCAACGTCAAGCTGCGCTTCGACCGCTCGGCCCACAACCTCATCGAGGCGGCCGCCAACGGCACGCAGGACGGCCTGAAGCTCTGGCTGAACGTCATCGCCATGCTGATCGCGTTCACCGCGCTGATCGAGCTGCTCAACTGGCCCCTGGGTTCGCTCGGCGAGGCGGCGTTCGGGATGGACGCCGGGGCGCTATCCGTCTCGTCGATCTTCGGCTGGGTACTCGCCCCCCTGGCGTGGTGCATCGGCGTGAATAACTGGCACGACTGCCAACTCGTCGGCGGGCTGATCGGGACGAAGCTGGCGATCAACGAGCTGGTCGCCTTCTTCGACCTGGGCGCACTGCTCGGCCCGATCAATGAAGCGGGGACACACCCCGAATCGAAGTTTATCGACCCACGCTCAGCCAAGCTGGTGGCGTATTCCATGTGTGGATTCGCCAATTTCGCTTCGATCGGCATCCAGCTCGGCGGGATCACACCGCTGGCCCCCGAACGCAAGACCGACCTGACCCGCCTGGCGATGCGCGCGATGCTCGGCGGCGCGCTGGCCTCAAGCTGCACCGCCGCCGTCGCGGGCATGTTTATGGATTAACAACGACTGGGGATAACGATGAGCTGGAACGGAAGCCAACGCGAGGCCTTTGATTTGAACCGGGGGATGTGGGACGACCGGGTGGGCACTCACTGGGCCTCGAAGATGTACACCCGACACGCGGACGACCTCCGCGCCGGCGGACACTGCCTGCCGGGTGCGTTGATTGATCTGGCTGGGGACGTGTCCGGGAAGTCACTCGTGCATCTACAGTGCCACATGGGGATGGAGACGCTCTCATGGAGCCGGCTGGGTGCCAAGGCGGTCGGCGTGGATTTCTCTGCACCCGCTTTGGAGCGTGCGGCGCACCTGCGCGATGAGCTTGGATTCGATACACGTTTCGTTCAGTCGAATGTGTATGACGCGGCCGATGAGCTTGGCGCGGGCGGGTTTGACCTGGTCTTCGTGTCGGTCGGTTCCCTGTGCTGGCTCCCGGACGTGCCGCGTTGGGCAAAGGTGGTCGGCGCATTACTAAAGCCCGGAGGCAGGCTGGTGATGAACGAAGGCCACCCGGTCTGTGGCATGCTGGGGCAGCCCAAAGGCAAGGATCACCTGGAGCCCACCTACACGTATTTTTCGGATGCGGGCCTGGTGTTTGAGGGGGATGAGACGTATGTGGAATCGGATCAGCCCTTAAAGATAATGAAGAGCGTGGAATGGTCGCACCCGATCGGCGAGGTCGTCACGTCCCTGATCAAGGCGGGCCTGGTCATCGACCTGCTCGACGAGTCCCCCGACTGCTGCTGGCCGGCCTACCCGATGATGCAAAAGACCGGGGATGAAACCTGGGAACTCCCCGAGCCGATGCGCGGCAAGGTGCCGATGATGTACACGCTGACGGCACACAAGCGGTAGCATAGAGCCGTTATTGTTTTACACGAATGGATTCATTTCTGGAGGTCGGGCTTATGGACGTGCTGGCCGCTCTGTTTGTGAAGATGCTTCTCCGCGCAGCTTTCGGATCGCTGATCGGCGCGGTCTTTGTCAGGGCGGCGGCGAGTTGGGTCGAAAAGCAGGAGCTGGATTACTGGAAAGCCTATGGGCTGTACTTTGTGAATTATGTGGTTGTGATGTCGATAGTGCTTCTCGTGGGTTTTGCTTCCGGGTTAATCGCGTTTGTGTCGGGGTTGGAACTGAGTATCCCGGCCCTGCTCACGTTTGCATTCTTAATGGGGATGCCGCTCTCAGGTCTTGTCATGTGCCTGGGGCTATCCATATCCTATGGGCGCGCGATGCTGGTGACGCTGGTCACGTTCGGGCTTTCATTACTGGTCTTTGGCGGGATCGGGTTGGCTATCTGGTCTGCGGGATAGCGCGAGAAGTCAGTGCCAACGGCTCCTGCAATACATGGCTGGCAGGCCCAAAGTCATCAACAAGACGGCCGCTGCGGGTTCAGGTACCGGCGTTGCCGTCGGCGGTGTCCCCGCGTTCCAGTTGCCCAGGACCTGATTCAAATCGTCCAGGCCGACGAAGCCGTCCTCGTTGAAGTCACCCCGCAGCCAATCGCCGGGGGCCACGGTTTCATTCCAGTGTGCGAGCACGAGGTTCAGGTCCGCGATGCCGACGAAGCCGTCGCCGTTGGGGTCGCCCGTCAGTGTTGCGCCGACGAGCCCGGAGAGGATGTCGCCGATCTGCGCACGCCAATTGCCCCAGGAGTGCCCTTCGTTGGCGGTGGTGCGTGTGACGTTGTAGCCGTTGTTATTGAGAATGTTGTAGAGGTTGGGCCCGCCGCTACCGTCGCCGATCGTGCCGTAGGTCAGGAAAAAGTTCAGGTCGTTCTGCAGGCCGGCGGCCGCAAACTGGTTGTAGATGCTGGTGAAGTTTGAGGGCGACAGTGGGGCGATGTTCTGGAAACGGTCAGAGCGTGTCAGGCCTACGAACGCGGAGTTTACGCCGCCCAGGGACGTGCCCAGGATCGTGCGTGCGCCGGCAGAAGGATTGGTGCGGTACGCGGCGTCGACTTCGGCGGTAAGTTCGTCGGCCAGGAAGTTGGCGAAGGCGAGGTTGCCGGTGTACTCGCTGGCCCGCTTGTTTGTCCCGGTGACGGGGTCCCGCGGGTCCACGAAGACCGCGATGGTGGGGCGGATGTCGCGGCTGTGGATCAGGTTGTCCAGCGTAACCGCGACGGAGCCGAGGTGATCCGCGGCGAACTCGTGGCCGTCGGTGATGTAGACGACCGGCAGGTTGGCAAGCGACGCCTGGTCGTACCCGGCGGGGGTGTAGACGCGGTAGTTGACGTCGTACCCGAGGTTCGTACTGGTGGTGCGGATATTGGACGAGAGTGTCCCGCTGGGGACGCCGGGCTGCGCGACCGCTTCGTGCGGGTATTGGTAATCGGGCATGCGTAGTTCGCTGTTCGGCCCGAACCCGCCCCACATCTGCAGCGGGTTACGCGGGTCGAGTATCCAGTTGCTGCCGTTGGTCACGACCTTGTAGTCGATGCGAGCGTCGCTGGGGAAGTTCAGTTGCTTGATCCAGATGTCGGTCGTGCCGAGTTTCGTCGCAGCGGCGCTGGAGGCCGACGGGCTCCAGCCGTTATGGTCGCCCGCGAAAGACACGGAGGAGGCGGAGTTGCTTCGGTAGAGGAACGCCATCTGGCCGTCCTGCGCATAGGGCACTTGCCCGTTGGCCTGAAGCGTCGAGAAGAAGCCGTCAATGGCGGTATCGCGCGCGGCCCCGGCGGGCATCGCGACCAGGCTATTCAAATCTGTGAGGAAGTCGGTGTAGCTGGGGTAGACGTTGCCACGGACATAGTCCGGGTCGGGCGGCGACTGCGCAAAGGCGGGCGTCAGGCAAAACAGCGGGAGCAGCAGTGCGGAGAGTTGCAGGCGGGGGAGTTGAAGCATGGCTCGATTCCCAAAAAAAACATACCAGGGTTATCTCAAATGATAGCCCGGCTTGAAGAGAAATCACATGGAATCATAAGAATTGAACGAGGTTAATAAGGTTAACGATACCAGCCCGCTTCGCCGCAAGCGGCTGGAGCGGGTTTTATGCTAAAGCACTAAGCTAAAGGCAACGGGGACGGTATCAGGCGAGGAGCATCTCGGCCTCGGCCGCCTCGGTCGGCTTGGTGATGACCTTCTGGAGGTACTCCGGCTCGCTGCGGGTGACCCAGCTCTGGAACGTCTCGTCCTCATCCACGCGCTCAGCCTTGAACGTCTCGATCAGGCTCTTGATCGACAGATGAATCAGGTCGCCGGGGATCTTCTTGGCGATCAGCTCGTTGAACTTCGGGTCCAGCCCCAGCCCCGCGCCGAGCAGCACCTTGAAGCCGTCGATCTTGGTCGGCTTGCCGTTCTCATCGAGCTGGTCACGCAGCACGACGGGGATGCCGGTCAACCCGATATCCGCGATCTGATATTGGGCGCAGGCGTTCGGGCAGCCGGTGAAGCTGATAAACAGCGGGAAGTCGATATCGACGTTCTGCTCAAGCCACTGCAGGACCCGGCCGGCACGGGCCTTGGTCTCGACGACCGCCAGGTTGCAGAACTCGGTGCCCGTGCAGGAGACCAGGCTGGTGCGCAGCGAGTGGGCGACCGGGGGCAGCCCACGATCCGTCAACTCTTTTTCAAGCTCGGCGACGTTGGCCTCAGGGATATCCAGGAGGATGACGTTCTGCTTGCTGGTCGTGCGGATACGTTTCTCACCGGTCGCGTACTTGTCCGCAAGGTCGGCCACGTCCGCCATATTCCGCGCGGTCCATCGGCCGCGTCCGATCGGCACGCCGACGTAGTAGTTGCCGTCCTTCTGCTTCCCGATGCCCAGGTGATCCGAATGGATGGCGGGGGGGTTCTGGATGGTGTCGTCGTGTTCGAGCTGGTAACCCAGGGCCTCTTCGATCTTCTCGCGGGTCCACTCCCAGCCCTTGTCCGCCACGAGAAACTTCAGCCGGGCGCGTGTCCGTTTTTCACGGTATCCGTAGTCGCGGAAGACGGTGGCGACAGCCCGGGAGACATCGACGACCTGCTCGGGCTTGACGAAGACACGCATGGGCTGCGCGTAGTGCGGCGTGGAGGAGAGACCGCCCCCGACGACCAGGCCGTAGCCGGTCTCGCCGTTGGGGCGTCTGACACCGTAGAGCCCGTAGCAGTTGATCTGTGGCTGATGGCAGTGCAGTTGGCAGCCGCCGACAGCGGGCTTGAACTTCCGGGGCAGGTTGGAAAACTCACGGCCGGAGTTGATAAAGAAGTCGCTGACGTCGCGTGCGTGTTGGGAAGAGTCGATGATCTCATCTTCCAGGACACCCGCCAGCGGGCAGCCGATCACGTTACGTGGCGAATCGCCGCATGCGAACTGGCTGGTCATCCCGATGTCCCAGAGTGTCTTGAAGATATCTTTGAAGTCGGCGATGGTGATCCAGTGCAGCTGGATGGTTTGGCGTGTGGTGATGTCGCCGAAACCGCGCGCGTACTTGTCCGCGATCTGTGAGACCGTGCGGAGCTGCTTGGGGGTGATCTGCCCGCCGGGGATCTTGATACGGAACATGAAGTGCCCGGTGTTGGGCTTCTGCTGGTAGACGCCGTACCACTTGAATCGTGCGGTCAGGTCGTCCTTGTCGATGGCGTCGAAGTCACCGTCCTCGGAATAACGCAGGATATCCTTGATGACGTCGTAGCCGTCTTTAGCTTTTTTCAGTTCCTCGGTCTTGTTAACGCGTGTGCTCATGGTGCTGATTATCGGGTTAAAGAGTAAAGTCGTGGGGGCGACAACTATAGTGATCGGCTGGCTCGGCGACCAGTCCACACAGATAAAAACGCCTACAATTCTCTAATTCAACTTGGCTTATACTGTGTCGGTGATTTTTCGGTCCGGACAGATAGGCGGCGGGTCCGTGTAGACTTCCGCGAAGAATCGGACGATAATCAATGATCCAGGCCCGTTTTGTGGGCCTTCACACTTAAGCAATCACCGTAAACGAAGGTTTTTTAACGATGCGTATCACGATGGTCGGGACGGGCTATGTCGGATTGGTCACCGGGACCTGCCTGGCGAACACGGGTAACGACGTGGTCTGCCTGGACGTGGATCAGGCCAAGATCGACAAGCTCAACAACGGGATCAGCCCCATCTACGAGCCCGGCCTGGATGATCTCATTCAGCGGAACTCCGCGGCGGGTCGGCTTAAGTTCACCACCGACAAGGTCTCCGCCTATCAGTCCGCCGAGATCGTCTTTATCTGCGTCGGCACCCCCAGTGATGAGAAGGGGCACGCCGACCTGAAATACGTCCTCGCCGCCGCCGCCGACATCGGCAAGGCCATCGAGGCCGGCCCCGGCGCGACCGGCGGCGATCAAGACGAACGCCGAGCCAAGATCGTCGTCGTCAAATCCACCGTCCCTGTCGGCACCAACGCCAAGGTCCGTGCCGAGATCGAAGCCAACACCTCCAAGACCTTCTACATGGCGTCCAACCCCGAGTTCCTCAAAGAGGGCGCCGCGATCAACGACTTCAACAAGCCCGACCGCGTCGTCATCGGTGTCAACGACGAGGGCACCGGCGGCCGGATGCGCAACCTCTACGAACCCTTCGTCCGCCAGGGCAACCCGATCTTCCTGATGGATATCCCCTCCGCCGAGATGGTCAAGTACGCCAGCAACGCCATGCTCGCCACGAAGATCTCCTTCATCAACGAGATCGCCAACCTCTGCGAGTCTTACGGCGCCGACGTCGACGAAGTCCGCCGCGGCATGTGTTCGGATAAGCGCATCGGCAACCAGTTCCTCTACCCCGGCCTGGGCTACGGCGGCTCGTGCTTCCCCAAAGACGTGCTGGCCTGCATCTCCATGGGCGAACTCAGCGACACCCCCGCACGCCTCCTCGAAGCCGTCCACGAAGTCAACCAACGCCAGCGCGACGCCTTCATGGCCAAGATCGACAAACACTTCGGCGGCGACACCGGCCTGTCCGGCAAGAAAATCGCCGTCTGGGGCATCGCCTTCAAGCCCGGCACCGACGACGTACGCGAAGCCCCGTCCATCACACTCATCAAGTACCTGCTGGACCGCGGCGCGACGGTCGTGGGCTACGACCCCGTGGCCGAGGAAACCGCCCGGGAGGTTCTCGCCGATCAGATCGGGTACGCCAAAGACGCCCAAGGTGCGCTGGCCGGCGCCGACGCACTGGTGATCTGCACCGACTGGGGCGAGTTCAAGTACCCCGACTTCGACGCCGCCAAAGCCGCGATGAAGTCCGCCGTCATCTTCGA
>CBDUNP010000121.1:0-8449 GCA_965368605.1 uncultured bacterium
AGCACCATCCACTTGGGCGACATCAGTTCGGCCAGGTCGTCGGCGATCTTGTTGGTGACGGCCTCGTAGAAGATGCCCTCGTTGCGGTAGGCCTGGAGGTACAGCTTAAAGCTCTTGAGCTCGACACAGAGCTTGCCGGGGACGTACCGGAGGGTGACGGTCCCGAAGTCCGGGTGGCCGGTCTTGGGGCAGACACTGGTGAACTCCTCAGCGACATGCTCGATGACGAAGTCGCGCTGCGGGCTGGGGTTGTCAAAACATTCCAGGAGGGTGGTATCAGGCATAGGTGTTACGGGGTACGGGGGCTGGGTTCAGGGATCGGCCAGAAAAGGAAACTATACCAAAGCCGGGCCGGTCCTGAGACGCATCCTCTAGACAAGCCCGGCACCAATCCCTGATCGTCGAACCCTAACTTGCTATCCTACCGGCCATGAGTACGCCTAAACCGATTACCGAAGACGACGTTCGGCACGTCGCCAAGCTCAGCCGGCTGCACGTGACCGACGAGGATGTCCACCACTTCACCGGGCAGCTCGCCGCGGTCCTGGACTACATCGGCAAGCTCAACGAGCTGGACGTGGACGGGGTCGAGCCGATGGTCCACCCGATGGAGCTGGTCAACGTGCTTCGGCCCGACCAGGAACAGCCGGGCATCTGCACCGACTCGGCCCTGGCCAACGCGCCCGCCAAGACCCCGCCGTTCTTTAAGGTACCCAAGGTGCTGGGGGATGGGCCGAGCGCATGAACCCGACCGAAACCACACTGACCGAACTCCGCGACGCGATCGCGGGCAAGTCCATCTCGGCCGTCGAGGCGACCCGGGCCTACCTCGACCGGATCGAGGCCCACGACGGCGGGATTCACAGCTACCACGAGGTCTACCACGACCGTGCGCTCAAGCAGGCTAAGGCTGTCGATGCTGGGGAAGTGACAGGCCCATTGGCTGGTGTCCCGATCGCGATCAAGGACCTGCTGTGCACCGACTACGGCCACACGACCTGCTCCTCCAAGATGCTCGCCAACTTCCAGGCCCCTTACACAGCAACTGCGGTGCAGCGCCTCGAAGACGCCGGCGCGGTGATCCTGGGCAAGACGAACATGGACGAGTTCGCGATGGGTTCATCCACCGAAAACTCGGCGAATGTCACGACACGCAACCCTTGGGACACCGACCGCGTCCCCGGCGGGTCGTCCGGCGGCTCCTCGGCGGCGCTGGCGGCTGACTTCTGTGCCGCGTCGATCGGCTCGGACACCGGCGGCTCGATCCGACAGCCCGCTGCCCTCTGCGGCATCGTCGGCATGAAACCGACCTACGGCCGCATCTCCCGGTACGGCCTGATCGCGTTTGCCTCCAGCCTCGACCAGATCGGCCCGTTCACCCACACCGTCGCTGATACCGCGTTGCTGCTGAAAGTCATGATGGGCCACGACCCGCTAGACTCGACCTCAGCCAGCGTCCCCGTGCCGGACGACATCGATCAGGTAGACGATGCACCGAAGAACCTGCGTATCGGGATTGCCAAGGAATACCTGTCGGACTCGAACGACCCCGCCGTCGCCGCTGCCACGCAGCAGGCGATTGATGTTTACAAGGACCACGGTGCCGAGATTGTCGAAGTCGATCTGCCGCATACGGAGTACGGCATCCCGGTCTATTACATCGTCGCCACCGCGGAGGCGTCGTCCAACCTGGCCCGTTTCGACGGCGTCCACTACGGGCACCGCACGGACAAAGCCGCCGACCTGATCGACCTGTACTGCCGCAGCCGGGCCGAGGGCTTCGGGGACGAGGTCAAACGCCGGATCATGCTGGGTACCTACGCCCTGAGCAGCGGGTACTACGATGCGTACTACGACCGGGCCTTGAAGGTCCGGCGGCTGATCGCCAACGACTTCGACACGGCGTTCAAGAGCTGCGACGCGATCCTCTGCCCGACCACCACGGCCCCGGCGTTCAAGATCGGCGAGAAGGCGGACGACCCGTTGTCGATGTACCTCAACGACGTCTACACGGTGAACTGCAACCTCGCCGGCAACGCCGGCATCAGTCTGCCCGGCGGGACGACCACCGTTGATGGCAAGGAACTGCCCGTCGGCGTGCAACTGCTCGGGCCTTCGTTCGATGAATCACGGCTACTGAAAATCGCACGCATCTACGAGGCCGCCACCGGTCACTACACTAAACGACCTCAGCTTTAATTGTTGGACACACTGAACCACGCTTCGCGTGAGGAGCCCAGGGATGGCAAAGAAAGACCGGCTGTATCTCGGCATCGATCTGGGCGGCACGAATATCCAGGCAGGCCTGCTGGACGCCGACCACAAACTGTTGGCCTCCGATCGGCTGAAGACTAAAGCAGATGGCGGCGAAGACGCGGTCGTCAAGCGCATCGTCAAGGTCGTCGATACGGTCCTGGCGAAAGCCGACGTGAAGATCACCGATGTCGACGGGCTGGGCATCGGTGCTCCCGGCGCGGTGAATCACAAGAAGGGCATCGTCATCAACGCGGTCAACCTGCGTTGGACCGACTTCCCGCTGGGCAAGCAACTCGAGAAAGAGCTGGGGATCCCCATCGTCGTCGATAACGACGTGAACGTCGGGACCTGGGGCGAGTACATGGCCGGGGCCGGGAAGGGCCACGACGAACTACTGGGCATCTTCGTCGGCACCGGGATCGGAGGCGGGCTGGTCCTCAACGGGGACCTGTACCACGGCCACCACCTGACCGCCGGGGAAATCGGGCACACCGTCCTCAAGGCCGACGCGGGCCTTGGACGGCGGACCCTGGAGAACCTTGCCAGCCGGACCAACATCGTGAATCAGCTCAAACAGCTGATCCTCGCGAACCACCCGAGCCTGATCAGCGAACTCACCGAGGGCGACCTGGCCCGGGTCCGCTCAAAAATATTGGCTGAGGCGTTTAAAAAAGAAGATGAATTAACGCAAATTGTTATCGGACAGGCCGCAAGCTATATCGGGGTTGCTATCGCGAATACGGTGACGCTGCTGAGCCTGCCGTGCGTCGTAGTCGGAGGCGGGGTGACAGAAGCCCTCCAGACTGACTGGATTGAGCTAATTCGTGATGTTTTCGAAGAATACGTCTTTCCTCCGGAGCTTTCTAAGTGTAAGATAGTAGCGAGCAAGCTGGGTGATGACGCCGGGACGATCGGGGCCGCCCTGCTCGCTAAACAACGGCTGGAGAAAGACTAGAGTTATCCACAATCTGGTAATTTGGGTAAGGTTTCTGCTTGATGTTGAAGAATACTTCAACTAAAAAGTGGAGGCCGGATTCTCTATAAGTCGAGTATTTGGCTATCAACACTGCTTTCTCCCCTCCGCCCCGTTGTCGCTTCGGCGACAGCGGGGTTTTTTTAGGCACTGGCAGCTGGCTGTGGACACGGAGCGTCTGACGGGGACACAGCCTCTCCCGACCCCCTCAGGGTGAGCCTGGCCTGGCTATGTGCAGCGGCGACAAATCTCACGACTCAGCTCGTATCAGTCTGCCGCAGCGGCCTTGATGATCGTCGGCGCAACCCCGCCAGCGGACTTTCCAATGGTCTCGACCACATCCATGCCCTCAGTCACTTTGCCGAAAGCCGTGTATTGGCCGTCCAGATGCCGGCAGTTTTCCCGGGTCAGGCAGATGAAGAACTGTGAGCCGGCCGAGTCGGGGTCCTGGCTGCGGGCCATAGACAGGACGCCGGGCTGGTGCTCGCGGTCGTTGAACTCGGCCTTGATATGCCAGCCGGGGCCGCCCGTGCCGTCGCCCTTGGGGCATCCGCCCTGGATCATGAAGCCGGGGATGATCCGGTGGAAGCTCAGGCCGTCGTAGAAACCCTCGCTCACGAGTTTGGTGAAGTTCTCGGCGTGGCCGGGGGCAACATCGTTCCAAAGCTCCAGGGTCAGTTCGCCTTCGCTGGTCGTCAGTTTGATCTGTGGGTAGTCGGGCATGGGTCGGTACTCATTATTGGGGATTAATAAACCGCATGAGGGCATATTCCATAATCATGCGTGATGGACAGCAATATGAACGTTCCGCGTTCTTGGACCATCAAACTCACAGAACCATACCCCCTGCCAGGTGCCTAAGACAAGCTGGCCCTTCTGGATCAGCACCGTCACGCTCGAGCCCATCATCGAGGCCTTGACGTGCGAGGCGCTGTTGCCCTCCATGTGTCGGTAAAACGGCTGGGACCAGGGGACCATCTCATCGAGTTGGCTAATCATGTCATGGACGACGTCCGGGTCGGCGTTCTCGTTGATCGTCACCCCGGCCGTGGTGTGCGGGACGTAGACGATCACGCTTCCGTCCCGGACCTCGGACCGTTCTACGATTTTTCGCACTTTGTCGGTGATCTCGACCATCTGATCCCGCTGGCGTGTCTCAACCTGAATTGTCTGGATTTGATTGCCCATCCCGACATCATAACGTCGTTTATTGAAACACATCCACGGCCGCAATCCGGTATGATGTATACCATCAGACAATTTGGTATCCTCAACTCACGAATCGATACTCTTGAGGGGTCAGCATGAAACTGGCAGTCCCTAAACAGACACAGCAGGATGAAACACGCGTCGCCCTGACCGCTGCGGCAGTCAAGAAACTGGTTAACCAAGGCGTTCAGGTCGTGGTCGAATCCGGAGCCGGGCTCGCGTCGCACATTGATGACGAGGCCTACAAGAAGGCCGGCGCCTCGGTCGTGCCCGGTGACGGCGAAGCCCCCGCGGGCATCTGGGCCGAGGCCGACATCGTCGCGGTGATCAACCCGCCCAGCGAAGCACAAGCTGGCGCGATGAAGTCCGGGGCCATGCTCGTGGGCATGCTCGCACCGCTGGCCAACGCCGACCTGGTGAAGACGCTCAGCAGCAACAAAGTCACCGCGGTCTCGCTGGAGTTCATCCCGCGCATCAGCCGAGCCCAGGCGATGGACGTGCTCTCCAGTCAGGCGAACATCGGCGGGTACAAGGCCGTCCTCCTCGCGGCCGACAAGTGCCCCAAGATGTTCCCGATGATGATCACGGCTGCGGGCACGATCGCCCCGGCCAAGGTCTTCGTCATCGGCGTCGGTGTCGCAGGCCTACAGGCCATCGCCACCGCCAAACGTTTGGGCGCCATCGTCGAAGCCTACGACGTTAGGGCTGTCACCAAGGAACAGGTGCTGTCACTCGGCGCCCGCTTCGTTGAGTTGCCTACCGCCGCGCAGGACGACGCCGCGACCGGCGGGTACGCCAAGGAACAGACTGATGAGGAGCGCCAGAAGCAGGCCGAGCTGATGGCCAAGCACGTCACCGGCGCCGATGTCGTTATCACCACCGCCGCCCTCTTCGGCAAGGCCCCCCCGCTGCTGATCCCCGCCGACGTGGTCAAGGACATGCGCGAGGGCGCGATCCTCGTCGACATGGCTGCCGACACCGCCGCCGGCCGGGGCAACTGTGAGCTGACCAAGCCCGGCGAGGTCATCGTCACCGACAACGATGTCACCATCATCGGCACCAAGAACCTACCGGGGCTGGTCCCCGGCGACGCCTCCAGCGTCTACGCCAACAACGTCCTGAACTTCCTCAAGGAAGTCATGAAAGATGATCAGATCAAGATCGACCTCACCGACGAGCTGCAAAAAGGCGCGATCATCACGCACGACGGCCTGCTGGTGAACGAGATGGTCAAGGAAAAACTGGACGGCCTCAACAGCGCGTAGCGCTAAAGCTAGAAATCGGAGTTTCCCACCCCTGATCCCCGAACCCTGAACCCCGAGCACATCATGGACCCATTCGTCATCAATCTGGTTATCTTCGTCCTGGCCATCGCGCTGGGGGTCGAGGTCATTACCAAGGTGCCCTCCACGCTGCACACCCCTCTGATGTCCGGCTCCAACGCCATCTCCGGCATCACCATCGTCGGGGCCCTGCTCGCGTCGTTCAGCGAGACCTTCTTCGCGCTGGGCGTGATACTCGGGTTTCTCGCCGTCGTCTTCGCCACCTTTAACGTCGTCGGCGGCTACGTCGTGACCAACCGGATGCTTGAGATGTTCAAGGGCAAGGACAGCAAGTGATGCTTCATACCATTAATGCGACACAACCGACGCTGACCCTGGCCATGACCAAGACGGACTGGCTGGGGCTGACCTACCTGCTCGCCGCGGTGCTTTTCTATCTTGGCCTGAAGATGCTCTCCAAGGTCTCGACCGCCCGCCGGGGCAACCTGGTCTCGGCCCTGGGCATGCTCATCGCCATCGCGGCGACGTTCTTCCAGATCAGTGGCGGCGAGGCGATCAGCCTTATCTGGATCGGGATCGCCATGCTTATCGGTGCCGGTGCCGGCGCGGTGCTGGCGGTGCGTGTCCCGATGACCGGGATGCCCGAGATGGTCGCCCTGCTCAACGGCTGCGGCGGCATCGCGTCGCTCCTGGTCGCCTGCGGGGACTACCTGAATAAATACAACACGACCACGGAGATCAACGGCGTCGTCGCCAGCGTCGATGTCCTGCAATATGCCGGCTGGGACGTGCTGCTGGCGACCGGCCTGGCGACCCTGATCGGCGGGCTTACGTTTACCGGGTCGCTCGTGGCGTACGCCAAACTCGCGGGCAGCAAGTTTATCCCCGACGCCCCCGTGCAGTTTGCCGGGCAGAAGGTCCTGATCGCGATCCTCCTGATCGGGTCGCTGGCGCTGGCGGGCGTGTTGATCAGCCAGCCGCACGCCTGGTACGTGCTTGTCATCGTCACGCTGTTGTCGTTGATCCTGGGCATCCTGCTGGTCATCGGGATCGGCGGGGCCGACATGCCGGTCGTGATTGCCCTGCTGAACAGCTACTCCGGTATCGCCGCCTCGATGGCCGGGTTCGTCCTGGGCAACACCGCGTTGATCATCACCGGGGCGTTGGTCGGTGCTTCCGGGATCATCCTGACCAACATCATGTGCAAGGCGATGAACCGCTCGCTGATGAATGTGCTCTTCGGCGGGGTCGGCGGCGCGGTGGCCGGCGGCGGCAAGGGGCCCGAGGGCGAGGCCCGCGCCTTCAGCATCGAAGACGCCTCGATCATCCTCGACGCCGCCCGCTCGGTGATCATCGTCCCCGGTTACGGGATGGCCGTCGCCCAGGCGCAGCACGCGGTCAAAGAGTTCACCGCTCAACTGGAGAGCCGATCGATCGACGTGAAGTACGCGATCCACCCCGTCGCCGGCCGGATGCCCGGGCATATGAACGTCCTGCTCGCCGAGGCGGACGTCCCCTACGAGCAGCTGTTAGACCTCGAGCAGGTCAACCCGCAGTTCGAGCAGTGTGACGTGGCCCTGGTCATCGGTGCCAACGACGTGACCAACCCCGCCGCCCGCCACGACACCGCCAGCCCGATCTACGGCATGCCGATCCTCGATGTCGACAAGGCCCGGACGGTCTTCGTTATCAAGCGTTCGATGAACCCCGGTTTTGCGGGTATCCAGAACGAGCTGTACTTCAAGGAAAACACCGGCATGATCTTCGGCGACGCCAAGAAGGTCGTCGGCGAACTCTCCGCCGAACTCGCCGCGAACTGACCTAAGCCGCTTGCGGCTTAGCGCCCCCGAATTGCTTCCCCGGCCAGTTTATTCATCCGCTCCAGCCGCGGTGCCTCATCGCGCGCCAGCCACGGGTCGTCGTGCAACAGTTCCCACGCCCGTGCGAAATACGGCTTCGCTTCACCCTCACGATCCAGCAACAGCAGGCACTCCCCGATCTCCTCGCGTGTGTACCCCTCTGACGCTGGCTCCTGCCGATGCGGATCGTTTACCAGTTCAAACTGAATCGCCAAGGCCTCATCGACCCGCCCAAGGTGCCGGTACATCTTCGCGATCGACCACCGGCAGATGCCAAGGTTTTTCTTCTGACCTTCGCTTTGAAGCAGCGGCAACTGCGTCTGAAACATCTTCAGCGCCTCGTCGTGCCGACCCTGGCTGTGATACGTCCAGCCCAGGTTGTTGCACAACACCTCGATCCATTTGCGGGCTCGCGGGTCTTTAGCAGACTCTGCGATCGCCAACGCTTTTTCATTCCACCGAACCGAGGCGTCACCCTTCGTGACGATCCCAAGCATGTGGGCGGCGTCCACCGCGTAATACTCAAGCCCGGTTTCACCAGCCAAGCTCAACGCCTGCTCGAAGACGAGTACCGAGTCATCAGCCTTGCCGGAGGAGTTGAGCACACGACCGCGCTCAAGCAGCACACGCACCCGCGCACGATCCATCCCCGGCCCGACCAACTCCTCCGCCTGATCCAGCGTCGCGTGCGCCTCATCAAACTTCTGCTGCAACCCCTGTGCCCGGGCGATCTGCGAGAGCAGTTCCGCGTGGTAGTCCTTATCCTGCTGCGCCTCCGCTCCCGGCAGCAATGTACGGAAAGCCGCCTCGGTCCCGGCTGGGTCGCTGAAGTCCCAGAGTTTGTCGATGCCGGGTGTGGCCTGATCCAT